>JAKLLM010000097.1 GCA_023150125.1 Zoogloea sp. | reverse complement strand
CTTCGTCGGCCAGGCCGGGCGCCTCCTCGACGCGATGCTGGCCGCCATCGGGCTGCAGCGCGGGCACGACGTTTACATCGCCAACGCGGTCAAGTGCCGTCCGCCCAACAACCGCACGCCCGAGGCCGACGAGCTGGCGGCCTGCTTTCCTTACCTGCGCCGCCAGATCGAGCTGATCCAGCCGCGCCTGATCGTCGCCCTCGGCCGTCCGGCGGCCCAGGCCCTGCTCAACCAGGAGGTCAAGATCTCGGCGGCCCGCGGCAAGACCTTCCGCTACGGCGACATCCCGGTGGTGGTCACCTATCACCCCGCCTACCTGCTGCGCAACCAGCCGGACAAGGCGAAAGCCTGGGAAGACCTGTGTTTCGCCCGCAAAACCATGCGGGCGCTGCGGGACGAGGCGTGACAATCCTTTGCAAGATTTGAGCATCGCAGCTGCTGGCCGGGGCCGCTGTGGCTAGAATGACTGCTGCGTAGCACCGGCGGGCGTCCGCCGTGTTCAATTTTCGAGGACACATCATGCGCATCAAGCTCTTCCTGTCCCTGCTTCTCTCGGTGTTGCTGCTCTCCGGCTGCGGGTACAACCAGATCCAGATCAACGACGAACAGGTCAATGCCTCCTGGTCGGAGGTGCTCAACCAGTACAAGCGGCGCGCCGACCTGATCCCCAACCTCGTCCAGGTGGTGCAGGGCTACGCCGCCCACGAAAAAGAGGTGCTGACCCGCGTCACCGAGGCCCGTGCCAACGTGGCCGGCATGAAGGTCACCCCCGAGCTGGTGAACGACCCCGAAGCGATGGCCCGCTTCCAGAAGGCCCAGGGCGAGCTCTCCGGCGCCCTGTCGCGCCTGCTGGTGGTGGCCGAGAACTACCCCAACCTCAAGGCCGACGCCAATTTCCGCGATCTCCAGGCCCAGCTCGAGGGCACCGAGAACCGCATCACCGTGGCCCGCAACCGCTACATCAAGGCGGTGCAGGACTACAACGTGTCGGTGCGCACCTTCCCCAACAACCTCACCGCAATGGTCATCGGCGCCAAGACCAAGGCCAATTTCGCGGTCGACAACGAGGCCGCCATCAGCGAGCCGCCGAAGGTCGATTTCGGCACCGCTCCGGCGCCCGCCAAGCCGGCGGCGCAGTAAGTCGGGGCGGGCCGGCGCCATGCTCAGCGCGCTGTTGCTGCCCTTTCGGCTGATTCTGGCGGCGGGCCTGCTCGCGCTGCTGATGGGCGGTGTGCGGGCCCAGGACGTGCAGCCGCTGCCGCAGCTCGCGGCCCACGTCACCGACACCGTCGGCCTGCTGTCGGTAGACCGCCGGGAGGCCATCGAGGCGCGCCTGGTGGCGCTGGAGCGCGAGAAGGGCGCCCAGGTCGCGGTGCTGCTGGTCGCCAGCACGCAGCCGGAGGCGATCGAGGAATACGCCCTCCGCGTCGCCGAGGCCACGCGGCTGGGCCGCCAGGGCGTGGACGACGGCGTGCTCTTCGTGGTGGCCCGGGACGACCGGCGGATGCGCATCGAGGTCGGCCGGGGGCTGGAGGGGGCGATCCCCGACGCGATCGCCAAGCGCATCATCGCCGACGTGGTGACACCCTATTTCAAGGCGGGTGACTTCCCCCGCGGCATCGAGGCCGGCGTCGACGCCATCGCCGCGCGGGTGAAGGGCGAGCCGCTGCCGGCGCCGGTGGTGCGCGGGCAGGGCACCGACGAGGCGATGGGGCTCGAGGAGCTGCTGGTGGTCGGGATGATCGTGACCATCGTGCTCGGCGGCATCCTGCGAGCCATCTTCGGTCGGCTGCTGGGCGCTGCCCTGGCGTCCGGCATTGTGGGGTTTGGCGCCTGGACGCTCACCGGCGTACTCTTGATCGGCCTCGCCGGCGGTCTGCTGGCCTTCGTGTTCGTGCTGGTGATGGGCGCCGGCGGCGGCACCCGGCATACCGGCGGCCCGTGGATGGGCGGCGGCATGGGCGGTGGTGGTTTCGGGCGCGGTGGCGGCGGGGGTGGCTGGTCCGGTGGGGGTGGGGGTTTTGGCGGCGGCGGCGCGTCGGGAGGTTGGTGAGATGCGTTTCACGCGGGTTGTTCGACACATGCTTGTGCCGTCCTGGTGGGTCGATCGGGCCTTCACGCCTGCCGTCATGGCTGCCATCGAGCTGGCAGTCCAGGATTCCGAGTCGCGCCACCGGGGCGAGATCCGCTTCGCCGTCGAGGGTGGGCTGGATTTCCCCGTGCTATGGCAGGGCATCGATGCGCGGGCCCGCGCCGTCGACGTCTTCGCGCAGCTACGGGTGTGGGACACCGAGGAGAACACCGGTGTGCTGATCTACGTGCAGTGGGTCGACCGGCGTGTCGAGATCGTCGCCGATCGGGGCATTGCGCGGCAGGTGCCGCAGGCCGACTGGGACGCCGTGTGCCGATGCCTCGAGGCGGCCTTCCGCGAGGGGCGCTACGGCCCGGGGGCGGTGGAGGCCGTGAGGGCGGTGGGCGAGCTGCTCGCCGGGCCCTTCCCGGCGCGGGGCGACAACCCGGACGAGCTGCCCAACCGGCCGGTCAGGCTGTGAGCGCGGGCGGAGTGGGCTTCCGCCTCAACTTCCGGTCTGCAGCGGCGGCTGGCCGATGCTGAAGTAGAGCGAGGCACCCTTGCCAACCTCGCCCTCGGCCCACACTTCGCCGCCGTGGCGGCGCACGATGCGGGCGACGGTGGCGAGCCCGATGCCGGTGCCCGGAAACTCCCGGTCGGAGTGCAGGCGCTGGAAGGGCCGGAAGAGGTTCTCCCGGTAACGCATGTCGAAGCCCGCCCCGTTGTCGCGCACCACGAAGGCGTCCACGCCCGCGTGGCGGGTGGCCTCGAAGCGGATCTCCGGCGCTGCCACGCGGCCGGTGAACTTCCAGGCGTTGCCGAGCAGGTTCTCGAGCACGGTGCGCAGCAGGTTCGGGTCGCCCTCGACGCAAAGGCCGGGGGCGATGTCGACTCCGACCGGGCGCGCCGGGTCCTGCTGGCGAAGCTCCTCGCAGATCACCAGGGCCAGGGCGGTGAGATCCACCGGGCGGCGTTCGAGCTCCTTGCGGCTGACCCGCGAGAGCGTCAGCAGATCGTCGATCAGCTGGCCCATGCGATGCACGGCGGCGCGCACGCGGCGCAGCAGCTCCTTGGCCTCGTCGTCCAGGTTGTCGCCGTAGTCCGAGCCGAGGATGGCGCTGTAGCCCTCGATGGCGCGCAGCGGCGCGCGCAGGTCGTGGGAGACGGAGTAGCTGAACGATTCGAGCTCGCTCAGGGCCGCGCTCAGCTGCGAGGTGCGCTCGGCCACCCGCCGTTCGAGTTCAAGGTTGAGGCGCTTGATGGCCTTCTCGGCAAACTTGCGCTCGGTGAGGTCGGTGCCCACGCCGACGATGTGCGGCTTGCCGTCGAGGATCACCCGGCGGCCGACCACCAGGAAGGGCACCGGCTCGGCGTGGTCGCGGCGCAGCATGACCTCCACCGAGGCTTCGCCGGTGCCCAGCGCCGATTCGATGCGGTGGGCCAGCACGGCCTCCTGCTCGGCGATCACCAGGCTGCCGGCGTCGGCGTTCTGCAGCCGGACGTCGTCGAGGCCGGTGAGTTCGCTGACGAAGCGGTTCCACAGCACCAGCCGGCCGTGTTCGTCGAACAGGAAGAAGGGCGCCGGCAGGCTGTCGATGAGCCCGCGGGAGAAGTCGCGCTCGGCCTTCAGCTGCTCCTCGGCCCGCTTGCGCGCGGTGATGTCGCCTATCGAACCGACGATGCGCACCGCACGCCCGTCGGGGCCCCGGTGGGCCAGGCCGCGGGCCAGCACCCAGTGGAAGTTGCCGTCCTTGTCGGCCAGCCGGTATTCGGATTCGAAGTGCTCGGTCTCGCCGCGCAGGTGGGCGACCACGTCGGCGCGGTAGCGCTTGCGGTCGTCCGGGTGGATCAGCTTGAGCCACTCGGCGCCGGTCGTCCTGACGGTGTCGCTGTGCAGCCCCAGCAGCGCCAGCAGGCGGGGCGACAGGTAGAGCAGCTCGGTGTTCGGGTCCCAGTCCCACAGGCCCTCGTTGGCCCCGCGCTGGGCGAGCACGTAGCGCTCCTTGGCGTCCCGGCGCTGCTCTTCGGTGGTCTGGAAGGCGGCGCGGTCTTCGACGATGCCGACACCGCCGTAGATCTGGCCGCTCACGTCGCGCTCGGGGGCCACGTGGATCGACAGCAGGTGCACGTCCGGCGACAGGGGGAGGGCGAAGGGGCCGTCGTAGGCGCCGCGGTGGCCGCCGAGGGCGGCCTGCAGGATCGGCAGGATGCCGATGTCGTCCAGCGTGTGGAGGTCGAAGCCCTGGATGGCCTCCGGCGAGATGCCGAGGATCTCGGCCAGCCGGATGTTGCTGTAGGTGATCCGCAGGTCGGGGCCGAAGTGGAAGATGCCGACCGGCGAGTTCTCGACCAGGGCCCGGTAGCGCGGCGGGTTCGAGATGCCGCGCGGGGGGCTGCGGTCGGGCGCCTCGTCGCGCATGATCACCACCACCCCGGGCTGGGCCTGCCCCGGCGCAGCGGGGATTTCGGCGCTGCGCACCGACACGGTGTGGCGCTTTCCCTGCCGGTCGATGAGCTGCACTGCCGTCCAGTCGGGTGTGCCCTCGTCCGGCCGGGTGGGCGCCAGGCAGAGCGGTTCGCCGGTCATTGCGCCGACCACCGGGAAGACGTGGGCGAGGCGCTGGCCGCAGGCTTCGAAGCCGGTCCACCCGGTGAGGGCCTCGGCGGGTGGGTTGATCAGCGTGACGCGGCCGTCGGCGTCGGTGACGATGACACCGTCGCCGATGTGGCGCAGGGTGACTTCGAGGCAGCTGCAGCTCAGGTCCTCGTGGCCCGGGGCCGGCGGGGACGACGGATTCGCCGCCCCGTCGGGGGTGGCTGCGGGCGGTAGCGCCCCGGGGCCGCTCATCGGGGCGGCTCCGGAAGGGTGGGGCGCGGCATTGTCGGGGCCTGTGTTTTCACGATGCTGCTTTAGAATCTCTCGTCCAGCTTCCAGGTAATGTCTTTTCCGTCCCATGACTCTTTTCAGTCCCGAGCAGGACGCCGCCTTCATGCGCGAGGCGATGGCGCTGGCCCAGGAGGCCGGCCGCGCTGGCGAGGTGCCCGTGGGGGCACTGGTGGTGGCGCCCGACGGCCGCGTCGCCGGCCGCGGCTTCAACCAGCCCATCCTGCGTCACGACCCCACCGCCCACGCCGAGGTGATGGCGCTGCGCGCCGCCGCCGAGGCCCTGGGCAATTACCGCCTGCCCGGCTGTTCACTGTATGTCACCCTCGAGCCCTGCGTGATGTGCGCGGGGGCGATCATGCATGCGCGCATTGGACGCGTGGTTTTTGGTGCCCGCGACCCCAAAACGGGTGTTGCCGGTAGCGTACTCGATCTTTTCGCCGAGACACGTCTAAATCATCACGCCACGGTGGCAGGTGGCGTGCTGGCCGAGGAGTGTGGCGGCCTGTTGTCGTCCTTTTTCGCGGCCCGGCGCAAGCGGGCCGTAGCGTGAGCACCGTGCAGATCCTCATCGACATCCCCTCCCAGACGCTCTCGCTGTTCGGCGGCGACGGCGCCTGCATCCGCCGCTACCGCGTGTCCACCGCCCGCAACGGGGCCGGCGAGTTGCGTGGCAGTTTCTGCACGCCCCGTGGCCGGCACATCGTGCGGGCCCGCATCGGGGCCGGTGCGCCGCTCGGGGCGGCCTTCCGCGGCCGGCGCCCGACCGGCGAGGTGTGGACGCCCGAACTCGCCGCCGCCAACCCTGGGCGCGACTGGATCCTCACCCGCATCCTGTGGCTGTCCGGCACCGAGCCGGGGCACAACCGCCTGGGCGACGTCGATTCGATGCGCCGCTACATCTACATCCACGGCACCCCCGACACCGAGCCGATGGGCGTGCCCCTGTCGATCGGCTGCGTGCGCATGCGCAACCGGGACGTCGCCGAGCTGTTCGACCTGGTGCCGGCGGGAACAAAGGTGGAGATCCGGGCATGAGCGCGCCGGCGGTGGTGGTGCGCCTGGGGAGCTGGGCCGAGCTGGCCGCCGATGCCGGGCCGATCCGCTTCCAGGTGTTCGTGGACGAGCAGCGGGTGCCCGCCGAGATGGAGCTGGACGAATTCGACGCGCTGTCGTGCCACGCGCTGGCGCTGGCCGATGGCCGCCCGGTGGGCACCGGCCGCCTGCTGCCCGACGGCCACATCGGGCGGATGGCGGTGCTCGCAGGCTGGCGCGGCCGCGGCGTGGGGGCGGCGCTGCTGCAGGCGCTCATCGATGAGGCCGGCCGGCGGGGCATGGCGCGGCTGGCCTTGAGTGCTCAGACCCATGCGTTGGGCTTCTACGCGCGTTTCGGTTTTGTGCCGGAGGGGGAGGTGTATGAAGAGGCGGGGTTGCCGCATCAGGGGATGGTGCGGGGGGACTGAGGGGGGCGTTGGCCCGGTCGCGCCTTGGCGGCGTCGGTTTTTGTTCGCTGATGGGGACCAGGGGCTTTCCGTTGTTTGACCTTGGATTGGCCGGGTCCCGCCCCGGCGGGCGGGTTACTTCTTTGCGTCGCCAAAGAAGTAACCAAGAAAGGCGACCCCGCTTCACCGGTCCTTGGATCAAGCGTTGCTTGATCCAAGGACTCCCCTGCGCTGCTCGCATCGTGCGGCCGGCGCAGAACTCGCCCGCTGCGCGGGCTCAGACAGCTGCGCCGGAAGGCCCCGCCCGCTGCTGTGCTGCTCGGCGGCTCAGAAGGGGCTTTCAGCAGACACCGAGCCTTTGCTGGAGCGGCTTGTGTGATCGGCGAGCAGAAAAGCACGACGGTCAGGCCCTCTGCCTTTCGCCCTTTCTCCGATCACACATGTCCGACCTGCAACGCTCGGTGATTCCGAAAAGCCCCTTCCGAGCCGCTGAGCAGCGGAACAACAGGCGGGGATGTCCGGCGCAGCTGTCTGAGCGGGCGTAGCCCGCGAGTTCTGCGCCGGCCGCCTGTTGTGAGCAGCGCAAGGGAGTCGTCCGCAAAGCGGACGACCGGCTCGGCGGGGTCGCCTTTCTTGCCTACTTCTTTGGCGACGCAAAGAAGTAGGGCGCCCGCCGGGGCGCGACCCGGCCAACGGAACGTGAAACCAGAGACAAACCGCTGGTCTCCATCAGCGAAACATCAATCCGCCCCCGGGAAACATCAATCCGATTCCAGGAATCATTAATCCGCCCTCAGGAATCAGCGATTCGATCTCAGGAATCAGTAATCCACCCCTAGGAATCAGTGATCCGGTCCCCGGAATCATCAATCCGCCTCAGGAATCAGTAATCCGATCCCAGGAATCATCAATACGCCCCCGGGAATCAGTAATCCGACCCCCGGAATCATCAATCCCACCCCCGAAATCAGTAATTCAATCCCCGCACCTTCCAATCCGCCCCCGGCGAGTCGAATCATCGCGCCCCATGACGGTCTCCACGCTCCCAGGTGTGGCGATGCCGCAGTGAGCGCTCGATGTCGCCGGGCCGGCCCTGGATATCGGCGGGGCGTGTCGGCAATCCTGGCGGCCGCAGGGAGTTTCTACAGCGGCCCTCGCGGTCTCCGGGGCGGCTTATCGGGCAGGCGCCGGGTTTATTCCGCCTCAGGGGCCGTCGTGGGCGTGGGGCGGGCGCGCAGGTGGCGGCGGAACCAGTCGATGGCGCCGTCGGCGGCGTCGTCGAGGGCGCCGGGTTCGCGGAAGAAGTCGTCGGTGCCGGGCACGCTGTACCAATCCTTGGCGCACTCCAGCAGGTCGTAGGCCTGATGCAGGCCGGTGAGGGCTTCGTCGTGTTCGCCGGCGATCACCCGGGTCGGGCAGCCCACCTGGCGCAGCGGGGCGATGCCGGAGAGGCCCGGCCGGCCGCCGCGGCACACCAGCGCGCCGACCATCTCGGGCTCCTTGGCCACCGCGCGCACGGCGGCGGCGCTGCCGGTGCCGCTGGCCACCAGGCCGATCGGCAGCTCGGCGAGGGGCGGCTGGTGGCGCAGCCATTCGAACACCGCGCCGATCCGCGTGCCGAGCAGCGGCGCGTTGTAGCGGGTGTCCGGGTCGCGGTTTTCCTCGTAGCGGGTGAGCAGGTCGAAGAGCAGGGTGGCGTAGCCGGCCTTCTGCAGGCGCTGCACGAAGTGGGCCTCGCGGGAGTCGCGGTGGTGGCCGACCGCCGTCTGGGCAACGAGGATCAGGCCGGGCACGTCGGGCGAGTGGGCTTGCGTGGCCTCGAGCCAGACCGGGCCGGCGGCGATGCTGAGGGCGCTGTGGCGCAGTTTCATCATGGTCGAACGGGTGTTGCGGTGGATTGCCGTCGACGATGGCAGAACCTAGATTGGGCGCACGTGCACTGGGACACGGCGCGGGCCGAATGCGCCGTGGAATTCGCCATAGCGGCCGGCAATTGCGTGCCCGCAGGCCTGGCAGGCGCCGCGGGCGTCGAGGCGGTAGGCGAGGATGGCGTACCAGTCGCGCTCGATGACCTTTGCCCCGCAGCCCGGGCAGTAAGTGGTGCCGCCCTCCACGTCGTGCACGTTGCCGGTGTAGACGTAGTGCAGGCCGGCATCGCGGGCGATCTGCCGGGCGCGGCGCAGGGTGGCCGGCGGGGTGGGCGGCAGCTGGTCGAGCTTGTAGTCGGGGTGGAAGGCGGTGAAGTGGAGCGGCACGTCGGGCCCCATCTCGGTGGCGACCCACCTGGCGAGGGCGGTGATCTCGGCGTCGGAATCGTTGAGGCCGGGGATCAGCAGGGTGGTGATCTCCACCCACACGTCGGTTTCGTGGTGCAGCCAGGCGAGGGTGTCGAGCACCGGGGCGAGGCGGGCGCCGCACTGGTGCACGTAGAAGTCGTCGGTGAAGGCCTTGAGGTCGACGTTGGCGGCGTCGATGACCGCGAAGAAGTCGCGGCGGGCCTCGGGGTGGATGTAGCCGGCGGTGACGGCGACGGTGGCGATGCCCTGGGCGTGGCAGGCGAGGGCGCTGTCGATGGCGTACTCGGCAAAGATCACCGGGTCGTTGTAGGTGAAGGCGACGCTGCGGCAGCCGTGCTCGAGGGCCACCCGGGCGATCTCGGCGGGCGAGGCGGCGTCCATCAGCCGGTCCATGTCGCGGCTCTTGGAGATGTCCCAGTTCTGGCAGAACTTGCAGGCCAGGTTGCAGCCGGCGGTGCCGAACGAGAACACGCTGGAGCCGGGGTGGAAGTGGTTGAGGGGCTTCTTCTCGATGGGGTCGACGCAGAAGCCGGAACTGCGGCCGTAGGTGGTGAGCACCATCTGGCCGCCGACCATCTGGCGCACGAAGCAGGCGCCGCGCTGGCCTTCGTGGAGCCGGCAGTCCCGCGGGCAGAGGTCACACTGGATGCGGCCGTCGCCGAGGGCATGCCAGTAACGCGCGGGGTGCTCGGTCATGGTCTTACTCCTGTTGTTCGCCCTCGTGCCACTTCTGCACCTGGTAGCGGGCGATCATCACGTTGGGGCCCCAGAAATCCACCGGCAGCCGGGCTTTCTGCTTGAGGGCGGCCATGAACTGGCGGGGCTCGGGAAGCTGCTCCCACACCTGGGGCAGGAAGGTGGCGCGCTGGCAGCCGTTGAAGAAGATCACGCCGTCGCGCCCGGGCACCAGCTGGGCGAGGGCGTCGGCCTCGTCGCGGAACTCGATGAAGTCGGGCTCGCTGAGCAGCGACACCTCGACCTGCACGTCGGCGAACTCGGCCGCCGACAGGGGCGGGAAGCGCGGGTCGCGCAGTGCCGCCGAGACGGCGTTTTCGCGCACGTCCTGGCCCAGCGGACGGTGGGCGTTGAGGCTGCCGATGCAGCCGCGCAGCTCGCCACCGAGGGTGAGGGTGACGAAGGTGGCGCCGCGCCCGGCCAGCTGCGGGTGATCCGGCGCGGCGGTGGCGGGCAGCCCGAGGGCGTCGGCGATGGCCTGGCGGGCGTGGGCGAGCAGCACCTTGCCCAGCTGGATGTCAGTGGTGGGCATGGTTGTTGTCGTCCGAGAAGGCGATGGAGGCGTAGCCGACCACCCGGCTGCGGTCGCCGGCGGTGTCGCCGGAGTTGCGCAGGTCCAGGAGATGCGGCGTGAGGTGGTGGCGCCGGGCGGCCAGCAGCAGGCCGTTGATGGCGCCGGCGCCGCAGGCCTGTTCGCCGTCGAGGGTGGCGTCGAACTGGCGGATCTGGGCGATGGTGGCCTTGTCGCGGAACTGGGCCTGGCGATAGGGGTGGTAGTGGGAGAGATCCGAGCTGATGACGATGAGGGTCTCCGGCCCGCCCCACAGGGCTTCGAGCACCGCGGCCACCTGGGCCGGGTCGGCGTCGCCGATGGCGATCGGGAGGATCGTGAAGTGGTCGAGGGTGGATTGCAGGAAGGGCAGCTGCACCTCGATGGCGTGCTCCTCGGCATGCGGGCGGTCGTCGACGACCACGCCGGGCAGGCTGCTGGCGGCGAGCCAGGCGTCCCGGTCGACCGCCACCGCGCCCAGCGGGGTGAGGAAGGACTGGGCCGCCGGCACGGCCATCCCGCGCACGTAAACCCGGTGGGTGGGGCACAGGAT
>JAKLLM010000096.1 GCA_023150125.1 Zoogloea sp. | reverse complement strand
ACACCGTCAAGGGGTCGGACTGGCTGGGTGACCAGGATGCCATCGAGTTCATGGTCAAGAAGGCCAACGAGGTCGTCGTCGAGCTCGAGCACTACGGCATGCCCTTCGACCGTACCGACAACGGCAAGATCTACCAGCGCCCCTTCGGTGGCCACTCGCAGAACTACGGCCAGACCCCCGTGTCGCGCTCCTGCGCCGCGGCCGACCGTACCGGCCACGCGATGCTGCACGCGCTCTATCAGCGCAACGTGCGCGCCAACACCCAGTTCTTCGTCGAATGGATGGCGATGGACCTCATCCGCAACGCCGACGGCGACGTGCTGGGTGTGACCGCGATGGAAATGGAGACCGGCGAGGTCTCGATCTTCCACGCCAAGGCCACCATCTTCGCCACCGGCGGTGCCGGCCGGATCTACTACAGCTCCACCAACGCCTTCATCAACACCGGTGACGGTGTCGGCATGGCGGCCCGTGCCGGCATTCCGCTCGAAGACATGGAGTTCTGGCAGTTCCACCCGACCGGCGTGGCCGGTGCCGGCGTGCTGATCACCGAGGGTGTGCGCGGCGAGGGCGGCATTCTCCGCAACTCTTCCGGCGAGCGTTTCATGGAACGCTACGCGCCGAACCTCAAGGATCTCGCCTCCCGCGACGTCGTCTCCCGTTCGATGGTCACCGAGATCAACGAAGGCCGCGGCTGTGGTACCGAGAAGGATCACGTCCTCCTCGACATCACCCACCTGTCGCCCGAGACCATCATGAAGCGCCTCCCCGGCATTCGTGAGATCGCGATCCAGTTCGCGGGCGTTGACCCGATCAAGGCGCCGATCCCCGTGGTGCCGACCTGCCACTACCAGATGGGCGGTATTCCGACCAACTACAAGGGCCAGGTCATCGTCCCGAAGGACGGCAATCCGAACGTCCCGGTGGCGGGCTTCTACGCTGCCGGCGAGTGTGCCTGCGCGTCGGTGCACGGCGCCAACCGTCTGGGCACCAACTCCCTGCTCGACCTGCTGGTGTTCGGCAAGTCCGCCGGTGAGACGGTGGTTGCCGACTTCCAGTCCGGCCAGCTCCAGCTCAAGCCGCTGCCCGACGACGCCGCCGATGTCTCGTTGGCGCGCATCGCCCGCCTCGAGTCCCAGACCAACGGCGTCGAGGTGAACGAAGTCCGCCTCGACATGCAGCGCACGATGCAGAAGCACGCCGGCGTGTTCCGTTTCGCCGACATGCTGAAGGAAGGCGTCACCAAGATCCTCGAGGTCGCCGAGCGCGCCAAGCACACCCAGATCAAGGACAAGTCCAAGGTCTGGAATACCGCCCGCACCGAGGCCCTCGAGCTCGACAACCTCATCGAGGTCGCCAAGGCCACGATGATCTCCGCCGAAGCGCGCAAGGAATCCCGCGGCGCCCACGTGCGGGATGACGCAATCGACTGCGCCGAGACCCCGAACGGTCGCGACGACAAGAACTGGCTGAAGCACACGCTGTGGTACAGCGAAGGCAATCGCCTCGATTACAAGCCGGTGAACCTGCAGCCGATGTCCGCCGACGTCGAGCCGATCGCGCTTGCCAAGCGTACCTACTGAGCGTTCCGGAGAACAAGAAATGAGCAGCAAGCGAACCGTAAACTTCCAGATTTACCGTTACGATCCGGACAAGGACGACAAGCCCTACATGCAGGACATCTCCGTCGAGCTCGAAGAGTCCGACAAGAAGCTCCTGGATGCGCTGGTTCGTCTGAAGGCCAAGGACGACTCCCTTTCCTTCCGTCGTTCGTGCCGTGAAGGCGTGTGTGGTTCCGACGCCATGAACATCAACGGCAAGAACGGTCTGGCATGCCTCACCAGCATGGACGAGATCTCGCAGCCGGTCGTCATCCGTCCGCTGCCCGGGTTGCCGGTCATCCGCGACGTCATCGTCGACATGACCCAGTTCTTCAAGCAGTACCACTCGATCAAGCCCTACCTGGTCAACAACGACCCGGCGCCCGAACGCGAGCGTCTGCAGTCGCCCGAAGACCGGGAGGAGCTCAACGGGCTCTACGAGTGCATCCTGTGCGCCTGTTGCTCCACCAGCTGCCCGTCCTTCTGGTGGAACCCGGACAAGTTCGTCGGCCCGGCCGGCCTGCTGGCTGCGTACCGCTTCCTGGCGGACACCCGCGACCAGGCCACCAGCGAGCGCCTCGACAACCTTGAAGATCCGTACCGTCTGTTCCGTTGCCACTCGATCATGAACTGCGTCGACGTCTGCCCGAAGGGCCTGAACCCGACCAAGGCGATCGGCAAGATCAAGGACATGATGGTCCGTCGCGCGGTATGACGCTGAACAGGGGGCGCGTGCGCTGGCAGTGCCGTCGGGCTCTACTCGAGCTCGATCTGGTGTTCACGCGCTTCCTCGAAAGGCACTTTGACCATCTTACCGATGGTCAACTGGCTGATCTGGACGACCTGCTGCTTGTCGAGGACCATGACCTGTGGGCCATGATCAACGGCAGCAAGCCGGTCGAGAACGATCGCTGGAAGGAAATGGTGGAACTGCTGCGTGCTGGCTGACACGGCAGTTTCACCGCTTGGGAGCTTGAGTTAAAACAGGAAAAAGGGACCACTACATGACCACGCAACGCATTGCTTCACTGAGCATCGACGGCAAGTCCACCGAGTTTCCGATCATGTCGGGCACTCATGGCAACGATGTGATCGATATTCGTACCCTCGGCGCCAAGACCGGCCTCTTCACGTATGACTCCGGTTTCCTGTCCACGGCCAGCTGCCAGTCCAAGGTCACCTATATCGACGGTGACAAGGGCGAGCTGCTGTACCGTGGTTACCCGATCGAGCAACTCGCAGAGAACTGCAACTTCCTCGAAGTCACCTATCTGCTCAAGAACGGCGAACTGCCGAACGTCACCCAGAAGTCCGACTTCGAGAACACCATCAAGCGCCACACGATGGTCCATGAGCAGCTCTCCAAGTTCTTCTCCGGTTTCCGTCGCGACGCCCACCCGATGGCCGTCATGACCGGCGTGGTCGGCGCGCTGTCCGCCTTCTACCACGACGCGATGGACTTCTCCGACGCGGAGCACCGCAACGTCAGCTTCAACCGCCTGGTTGCCAAGCTGCCGACCATCGTGGCGATGGCCTACAAGTACAACACCGGCATGCCGTTCATGTATCCGGACAACGATCTGGACTACACCGCGAACTTCATGCACATGATGTTCGGCACCCCGTGCGAGAAGTACAAGCCGAACCCCGTGCTGGTCCGCGCCCTCGACATCATCTTCACGCTGCACGCCGACCACGAGCAGAACGCCTCCACCTCCACGGTGCGTCTGGCCGGTTCCTCCGGTGCCAACCCGTTCGCCTGTATCGCTGCCGGCATCGCCTGTCTGTGGGGCCCGGCCCACGGTGGCGCCAACGAAGCCTGCCTGCAGATGCTCGAGGAAATCGGCGACGTCTCCCGCGTGGGTGAATACATCAAGCGCGCGAAGGACAAGAACGATTCCTTCAAGCTGATGGGCTTCGGTCACCGCGTCTACAAGAACTTCGACCCGCGCGCCAAGCTGATGGGCAAGGTCTGCGCCGACGTGCTCGGCGAACTGGGCCTCGAGAACGACCGCCTGTTCAAGCTCGCCAAGGAACTCGAGAAGATCGCCCTGGAAGACGAATACTTCGTCGAGAAGAAGCTCTACCCGAACGTCGACTTCTACTCCGGCATCGTCCAGAAGGCCCTCGGCATCCCGACCGAGATGTTCACCTGTATCTTCGCTCTCGCCCGCACGGTCGGCTGGATGACCCAGTGGGAAGAGATGATCACCGATCCGGAATACAAGATCGGTCGTCCGCGTCAGCTCTACGTCGGCGCCGCCCGTCGCGACGTCAAGCCGCTGGCCCAGCGCGGCTAAGTCAGCCCGGAGGGGGAGGAGATACAGAAAGCAGATGCGGGATACTCGAGCCTTCGAGTCATCCCGCTTTGCTTATCTGATGAGTGAACAAAGGGGGATCCTCCCCACCGCCAGCCCGAAATTCCAGAAAATCAAGACACAAGCCAGGTGGTCGCCCATGATGAAACAGCTTTTTGAAAGTTCCCAACTGTTCGGCAGCAACGCGCCGTTCATCGAGGAGCTTTACGAGAACTATCTCGACAATCCGGATTCCGTCTCCGAAGAGTGGCGGTCGTATTTCGATTCGATGCAGAACCTGCCCGGCGCTGCTCGTGACGTCGCCCACTACCCCATCATCAATGCGTTCGCCGAGATGGCCAAGCGTGGCCCGGTCCGCACCGTGGTGGATTCCGGTACCAACCAGAAGCAGGTCAGCGTTCTCCAGCTGATCAACGCTCACCGTTTCCTGGGCACCCGCTGGGCTCAGCTCGATCCGCTCAAGCGCACCGAGCGCCCCGAGATCCACGAGCTGGAACTGTCCCACTACGGTTTCACCGAAGCGGACCTCAACGAGACCTTCAACACCGGCTCCTTCCACGGCCTGCCGAGCGATCGCGCCACGCTGCGCGAGATCCTCGACGCCGTGCGCCAGACCTACTGCGGCTCCATCGGCGCCGAGTACATGTACATGACGGATATCGGCGAGAAGCGCTGGATCCAGGCCCGCCTCGAGCCGACCCGCGGCCGTCCGTCCTTCGATGCCGCCAAGCAGCGCCGCATCCTCGAGCGCCTCACGGCTGCCGAGACCATGGAGCGTTACCTCCACACCAAGTACGTCGGCCAGAAGCGCTTCTCCCTCGAGGGTGGCGAAAGCACCATCGTGGCGATGGACGAGCTGATCCGTGTCGCCGGCAGCAAGGGTGTGCAGGAAATCGTCATCGGCATGGCCCACCGCGGCCGCCTCAACGTGCTGGTCAACACCCTCGGCAAGTCGCCGAGCATGCTGTTCTCCGAATTCGAAGGCAAGGCGGTGTCCGACCTGTCCGCCGGCGACGTGAAGTACCACATGGGCTTCTCGTCCGACGTGATGACCTCCGGCGGCCCGGTGCACCTCACCCTGGCGTTCAACCCGTCCCACCTCGAGATCGTCAACCCGGTGGTCGAGGGCTCCGTGTATGCCCGCCAGACCCGTCGTGGCGAAAACGGCAAGGCCGAGGTCATCCCGGTCCTGATCCACGGTGACGCGGCCGTTGCCGGCCAGGGCGTGAACCAGGAGATGCTCAACTTCGCCCAGACCCGCGGCTACGGCACGGGCGGCACGATCCACATCGTGGTGAACAACCAGATCGGCTTCACCACCTCCGATCCCCGCGACTATCGTTCGTCCCTGTACTGCACCGACATCTTCAAGATGGGCGAGTCGCCGATCTTCCACGTCAATGGTGACGATCCGGAAGCCGTGGCCTTCGTGATGGGCCTGGCCGTCGAGTACCGCCAGGAGTTCAAGAAGGACGTCGTCGTCGACATCGTCTGCTATCGCAAGCTCGGCCACAACGAGGCCGACGAGCCGATGGTGACCCAGCCGCTGATGTACAAGAAGATCGCCAAGCACCCCGGCACCCGCAAGCTCTACGCGGACAAGCTGGTCCAGCTGGGCACCGTCCAGGCCGACGAGCCGGATCAGTTCATCAAGGACTACCGCGCGGCGCTCGACAAGGGCGAGCTCCTGACCAACCCGGTGCTGTCCGACTTCAAGCGTCAGTTCTCCCAGGACTGGGGCCCGTACGTCAACAAGAAGTACACCGACAAGTGCGACACCAAGGTCCCGATGGCCGAGCTCAAGCGCCTGTCCAAGTCGCTGACCACCACGCCGGACGGCTTCACGCTGCACCCCCGCGTCCAGAAGATCATCGACGACCGCAAGGCGATGGGCGACGGCAAGCTGCCCCTCGACTGGGGCATGGGCGAGAACCTCGCCTACGCCAGCCTGGTTGTGCAGGGCTTCGGCATCCGCATTTCCGGTGAGGACGTCGGCCGCGGCACCTTCTTCCACCGCCATGCGGCGCTGCACGACCAGAACCGCGACCAGTGGCACGACGGCACCTACTACCCGCTGCAGAACATCCGCGACGGTCAGGCTCCGTTCTACTGCTACGACTCCGTGCTGTCCGAAGAGGCCGTGCTGGCCTTCGAGTACGGCTACGCCTCCGCCGAGCCCAACCAGCTCGTGATCTGGGAAGCCCAGTTCGGCGACTTCGCCAACGGCGCCCAGGTTGTGATGGACCAGTTCATCAGCTCCGGTGAAGCCAAGTGGGGTCGTCAGTGCGGCCTGGTCATGATGTTGCCGCACGGCTACGAAGGTCAGGGCCCCGAGCACTCCTCCGCCCGCATCGAGCGCTACATGCAGCTGTGTGCCGAGATGAACATGGAAGTGTGCATCCCGTCCGGCCCGTCGCAGATCTTCCACCTGCTGCGTCGCCAGGCCCTGCGCAAGCTGCGCAAGCCGCTGGTGATCATCACGCCGAAGTCCCTGCTGCGTCACAAGGATGCCGTCTCTTCGCTCGAAGACCTGTCCAAGGGCACCTTCGAGACGGTCATCGGTGAAGTCGACGAGCTCGACGTCAAGAAGGTCAAGCGCGTGGTGGTCTGCTCTGGCAAGATCTACTACGAACTGCTGGCCCACCGCCGTGCCAACGACATCAAGGACATCGCGATCGTCCGCCTGGAGCAGCTCTATCCGTTCCCGGCCGATGCCTTCAAGGCCGAGGTCAACAAGTATCCGAACGCCAAGGAAGTCGTGTGGTGCCAGGAAGAGCCCCGCAACCAGGGCGTCTGGTACTGGTTGGCTTCCCGTCATCACCTGGACAGCGCGCTTGGCGACAAGCACAAGTTCCTGCTGGTGTCGCGTCCTGCCGCCGCTTCGCCGGCCGTCGGTTACTACGCCAAGCACAACGCGCAACAGAAGGCCGTCATCGAGAACGCATTCGGCGAAATCAAAGCCTGATGCCCAAGTTAGTGCCCAACTAAAATCAAGGGAGAAGATATGCTGATCGAAGTCAAAGTGCCGCAACTGTCCGAGTCCGTCTCCGAAGCCACGCTGGTCAGCTGGCACAAGAAGGAAGGCGATGCCGTCAGCCGTGACGAGAACCTGATCGACATCGAGACCGACAAGGTCGTGCTGGAAACCCCGGCACCGGCCGACGGCGTGCTCGTCAAGCTGGTCAAGAACGCCGGTGACTCCGTCACCTCTGGCGAAGTGATCGCCACCATCGACACCGAAGCCAAGTCTGCTGCCGCTGCCCCGGCCGCTGCTGCTGCGGCTCCGGCGGCTGCTCCGGCCGCCGCCCCGGCTGCTGCTGTCAGCGCCGCCAGCCCGTCCGCCCGCAAGATCCTCGACGAGAAGGGCATCGCTGCCGCCGACGTCGCCGGTTCCGGCCGTGGCGGTCGCGTGACCAAGGAAGACGCCGTCGCCGCTCAGCCGAAGGCTGCCGCCGTCGCAGCCCCGGCGGTTGCCGTGGCCAGCGGTGACCGTGCCGAGCAGCGCGTCCCGATGACCCGTCTGCGTGCCCGCATCGCCGAGCGCCTGATCCAGTCGAAGAACGAAAACGCCATCCTGACCACCTTCAACGAGGTGAACATGGCGCCGATCATGGCGCTGCGCAAGCAGTACGGCGACAAGTTCGAGAAGGCTCACGGCGTGCGTCTGGGCTTCATGGGCTTCTTCGTGAAGGCTGCCGTCGCGGCCCTCAAGAAGTTCCCGATCCTCAACGCCTCCGTCGATGGCAACGACATCGTCTACCACGGCTACATCGACATCGGCATCGCCGTCGGCTCGCCCCGTGGCCTGGTCGTGCCCATCCTGCGTGACGTGGACAACATGTCCATCGCCGACATCGAGAAGAAGATCGCCGAGTTCGGCCAGAAGGCCAAGGACGGCAAGATCTCCCTCGAGGAGCTCACCGGCGGTACCTTCTCGATCTCCAACGGCGGCGTGTTCGGCTCGATGATGTCCACCCCGATCATCAACCCGCCCCAGTCCGCGATCCTCGGCATCCACGCCACCAAGGACCGCGCCGTGGTCGAGAATGGTCAGGTCGTCGTCCGTCCGATCAACTACCTCGCCATGTCCTATGACCACCGGATCATCGACGGCCGCGAAGCCGTTCTGGGTCTGGTGACCATGAAGGAAGCCCTGGAAGATCCGGCCCGTCTGATCCTCGACGTCTGATCCATCCTTGCGCAGGCACGGTCGCAGCCCCGGCGGGGCTGCCGCCGTGCCTCGTTTTCATCATCACAGGGAGAAAACTATATGGCGAAGCAATTCGATGTTCTGGTGATCGGTGGCGGCCCCGGTGGCTACGTTGCGGCGATCCGCGCTGCGCAGCTCGGTTTCAGCACCGCCTGCGCCGAATCCAACCCCTATGCCGACCCGAAGGGCGAGCCGCGCCTGGGCGGCACCTGCCTGAACGTGGGCTGCATTCCCTCCAAGGCGCTGCTGCACACCTCCCACCTGTTCGAGGAGGCCGGCCACAGCTTCGAGGAGCAGGGCATCTCCGTGGGCACGCCGAAGATCGACGTGACCAAGATGATCGCCCGCAAGTCCAAGATCGTCGAGCAGCTCACCTCCGGCATCAAGGGCCTGTTCAAGAAGAACAAGGTCACCTTCCTGGCCGGTCACGGCAGCTTCGTCGGCCAGGCCGACGGCGGCTGGCAGGTCAAGGTCGGTGAAGAGATCGTCACCGCCAAGCAGGTCATCGTGGCGACCGGTTCGTCCGCCCGTCACCTGCCGGGCATCCCGGTGGACAACAAGCTGGTGTGCGACAACATCGGCGCCCTCGACATCGACGCCGTGCCCAAGCGCCTCGGCCTGATCGGCTCCGGCGTGATCGGTCTCGAGATGGGCTCGGTGTGGAGCCGTCTGGGTTCCCAGGTCACCATCCTCGAAGCCATGGACAGCTTCCTCGGCGCTGCCGACCAGGATCTGGCCAAGGAAGCCCTCAAGCTGTTCACCAAGCAGGGCCTCGACATCAAGCTGTCGGTCAAGGTCGGCGCGGTCACCGTCGGCAAGAAGTCGGTCACCGTCGAGTACGAAACCAAGGATGGCGCCCAGAAGGCCGAGTTCGACCGCCTGATCGTCTCCGTCGGCCGCGTGCCCAACACCGCCGGCCTCAACGCCGAAGCGGTCGGCCTCAAGATCGACGGCCGCGGCTTCATCGAGGTCGATGGCCACTGCAAGACCAACCTGCCCGGCGTGTGGGCGGTGGGCGACGTGGTGCGTGGCCCGATGCTGGCCCACAAGGCCATGGAGGAGGGCGTGATGGTCGCCGAGCTGATGGCGGGCCAGGCCGGTCACTGCAACTTCGACACCATCCCGTGGGTCATCTACACCTCGCCCGAGATCGCCTGGGTCGGCAAGACCGAGCAGGCCCTCAAGGCCGAAGGCGTCGAGTACCGCGTCGGCAAGATCCCCTTCCTGGCCAACGGCCGGGCGCTGGGTGCCGGCACGCCGCAGGGTTTCGTGAAGATGATCGCCGATGCCAAGACCGACCGCATCCTGGGCGTGCACATCATCGGTTCCAACGCTTCCGAGCTGATCGGCGAAGCGGTGGTGACGATGGAGTTCGCCGGTGCCTCCGAAGACCTGGCGCGCATCTGCCACGCTCACCCGACCCTGTCGGAAGTGGTGCACGAAGCCGCCCTGGCGGTCGACAAGCGTCCTCTGCACTTCTGATGCTGCGGGCCGGCGCGTGATGCCGGCCTGAGGCAAGAGGGGGTGGTCAGGCGTAAAATGCCTGCCCGCCCCCGTTTCATTCGTATCACCGAATCACGACGATGCCCCACCGAATCCTCAAAGTTTCCGAGCACGGCATGCTCGACGCCTACGATGCCACCCTCAAGGCCCGTGGCTTCAAGTCCGACCCCGCCCAGCGCGCCGCCGCCCAGCGGCTGCAAGGCCTGTACTCCGAGCTGGTCGCCTTCAAGGCCGCCCGCCGTGGCACGATCCGCAAGCTGCTGGCCCGGCCCAAGCAGCCGCGCAGCGTGTATTTCTGGGGCGGCGTGGGGCGCGGCAAGAGCTTCCTGATGGACTGCTTCTTCGACTCGGTGCCCTACCAGCGCAAGCGCCGGGTGCATTTCCACGCCTTCATGCAGGAAGTGCAGAATGATCTCAAGAACCTCAACCACGAGCCCGACCCGCTCCAGAAGGTGGCCGACCGCATCGCCCGCCAGACGCGGCTGTTGTGCTTCGACGAGTTCCACGTGTCGGACATCGCCGACGCGATGATCCTCGGGCGCCTGCTCGACGCGCTGTTCGAGCGGGGCACGGTGTTCGTGATGACCTCCAACTACCCGCCCGACGGGCTCTACCCCAACGGCCTGCAGCGCATCAACTTCCTGCCGACCATCGAGATGATCAAGCGCCGCTTCGACGTGGTCGAGGTCGATCACGGCACCGACTACCGCCTGCGCACCCTTGAGCAGATGGACGCCTTCCTGGTGCCCGCCGACGAATCCGCCGACCGTCACCTCGCCATCGACTTCGAGAAGATCGCCGGCACCAAGGGGCAGGGCGGCGAGATCGAGGTGCTGGAGCGCAAGCTCAAGGTGCAGCGCCAGGCGCCTGGCGTCATCTGGTTCGACTTCGACACCCTGTGCGGCGGCAACCGCTCGCAGAACGATTACCTCGAGATCGCCCGCGAGTACCACA
>JAKLLM010000095.1 GCA_023150125.1 Zoogloea sp. | reverse complement strand
TCGCCCGACAGATCAGAAGCGATAGTGCGAGAAAGCCTTGTTGGCTTCCGCCATGCGGTGCACTTCTTCACGCTTCTTCATGGCAGCGCCGCGACCTTCAGCGGCTTCGAGCAGCTCGCCAGCGAGGCGCTGAGCCATGGACTTCTCGGAACGCTTGCGGGCAGCCTCACGCAGCCAGCGCATGGACAGGGCCATGCGGCGCGCCGGGCGAACCTCGACGGGAACCTGGTAGTTGGCACCGCCGACGCGGCGGCTCTTCACTTCGACGACCGGGCGCACATTGGAGAGCGCGGCCGAGAAGACTTCGAGGGGATCCTTGCCGCCACCCTTGGCGACGATGGCCTCGAAGGCACCATAGACGATGCGCTCAGCGACGGCTTTCTTGCCGCTCTGCATGATCGCATTGATGAACTTGGAAACGTCCTGGCTGCCGAATTTCGGATCAGGCAGAACTTCACGCTTGGGTACGTCACGACGACGGGGCATGCTTTACTCTCGCTATTCTTTGGTTGCCGACAATTAGGACTTCTTCGGGCGCTTGGCGCCGTACTTGGAGCGGGACTGCTTACGGTCCTTGACGCCCTGAAGGTCGAGGCTACCGCGAACGATGTGGTAACGCACACCCGGCAAGTCCTTCACACGGCCGCCGCGGATCAGAACAACCGAGTGCTCCTGCAGGTTGTGACCCTCACCGCCGATGTACGAGATGACCTCGAAACCGTTGGTCAGACGAACCTTCGCAACCTTACGCAGTGCGGAGTTCGGCTTCTTCGGAGTCGTGGTGTAAACACGGGTGCAGACGCCCCGCTTTTGCGGGCAAGCCTCGAGCGCGGGAACCTTGCTCTTGGAGACGGGCGCCTGCCGGCCCTTACGAACGAGTTGATTAATTGTTGGCATAGCTAAGAATTTCCCAAAACACCGAGGCAGCCCGACAGGACCGCCTCGGATGGTTATTCCGGCTGCGACTGACTACGATTGGCCAGTCCGCAAAAAGAGGCCGGAGTATATCTTCCTCGTCAAGTCTTCGTCAACCGGGCAGTTGTGCGTTTTCGGTTTCCGAAGCCTCCGCCTGCGGCGCCCAGGCATGCCCCTCCCCGAGATCCTCGCCAATAGACTGGGACTTGCGGTTGCGGTGGTAGGCCAGGCCGGTACCCGCCGGGATCAGGCGACCGACGATCACGTTTTCCTTCAGGCCACGGAGTTCGTCGCGCTTGCCGAGGATTGCAGCCTCGGTCAGCACCCGGGTCGTTTCCTGGAAGGATGCGGCCGAGATGAAGGAGTCGGTGGACAAGGATGCCTTGGTGATACCCAGCAGCAGATAGCTGTAGCTGGCGGGCAGCTTGCCCTCGGCGGTGACCTTGTCGTTCTCGTCCAGCACTTCGGCGCGCTCGACCTGCTCTTCGCGGATGAAGCCGGTATCGCCCGGATCGGTGATGACCACGCGACGCAGCATCTGGCGAACGATCACCTCGATGTGCTTGTCGTTGATCTTCACGCCCTGCAGACGATACACATCCTGCACTTCGTCGATGATGTAGCGGGCCAGGGCCTCGACGCCCTGCAGACGCAGGATGTCGTGGGGATCGGCCGGACCATCGACGATCAGCTCGCCCTTGTTCACGACTTGACCGTCGTGAACCATGACGTGCTTGTCCTTCGGGATCAGGAACTCATGGACGGTGCCATCGGGTTCCGTGATCACCAGACGCTGCTTGCCCTTGGTGTCCTTGCCGAAGGAGACCGTACCGGTCACCTCGGCCAGCACGCCGGCGTCCTTCGGTGCGCGGGCTTCGAAGAGCTCGGCCACACGCGGCAGACCGCCGGTAATGTCGCGGGTCTTTGCGGATTCCTGCGGGATACGTGCGAGCACGTCACCCACGGACACTTGCTGGCCATCCTTCACGGTGATCAGCGAACCGACCTGGAAGGTGATGGACACGGCATGCTCGGTGCCGGCGATGCGGACTTCCTCGCCGGACTCGGTCAGCAGCTTGACCTGCGGACGCACGCCCTTGGAGGTGGATGCGCCGCGGCGCTTGGCGTCGATCACGACGAGGGTGGACAGGCCGGTCACTTCGTCGATCTGCTTGGCGACGGTGACACCCTCCTCCACGTTCTCGAACTTCACGATACCGGCGTATTCGGTGATGATCGGACGGGTGTGCGGATCCCAGGTGGCAAGCTGGGTGCCGGCCTTGATCTGCAGGGCCTCATCCACCGCCAGGGTTGCACCGTAGGGGATCTTGTGACGCTCGCGCTCGCGACCCATTTCATCGGCGACGATGACCTCGGCAGAGCGGGAGATGACGATCTTCTCGCCCTTGGCGTTAGCCACGTAGCGCATGTTCTGGGTGAAGCGGATCACACCGGCAGACTTTGCCTCGACGGCGCTTGCCGCGGCAGCCCGCGACGCCGCACCACCGACGTGGAAGGTACGCATCGTGAGCTGGGTACCCGGCTCGCCGATCGACTGGGCAGCGATGACACCGACCGCCTCGCCGGCGTTCACCAGCGAACCACGACCAAGGTCACGGCCGTAGCACTTCGCGCAGAGGCCATAACGGGTTTCGCAGGACAGCGGGGTGCGCACGCGCACCTCGTCGAGGCCGACGCTCTCGATGAGGTCGACGGCGTCCTCGTCCAGCATGGTGCCGGCTTCGATCAGGGTCTCCTGGGTGTCCGGGTGCACCAGATCGTCCGTGGTGACGCGGCCGAGGATGCGGTCGCGCAGCGGCTCGACGACTTCACCGCCTTCGATCAGCGCCTTCATCAGGAAGCCGCTCTTGGTGCCGCAGTCGTCCTCGATGACCACCAGATCCTGGGTAACGTCCACCAGACGACGGGTGAGGTAGCCGGAGTTCGCGGTCTTCAGTGCCGTATCCGCCAGACCCTTACGGGCACCGTGGGTCGAGATGAAGTACTGCAGAACGTTGAGGCCTTCACGGAAGTTCGTCGTGATGGGGGTCTCGATGATCGAGCCGTCCGGCTTGGCCATCAGGCCGCGCATACCGGCCAGCTGACGGATCTGGGCCGCGGAACCCCGGGCGCCGGAGTCGGCCATCATGTAGATGGAGTTGAAGGACTCCTGCTTGACGGTGTCGCCGTGGCGGTTGACCACGTCTTCCTGACCAAGCTGGTCCATCATCGCCTTGGCGACCTGATCACCAGCACGGCCCCAGATGTCGACCACCTTGTTGTAGCGCTCGCCGTCGGTCACCAGACCGGAGGTGTATTGCTGGGCGATCTCCTTGACTTCCTGCTCGGCGGCGTGGATCAAGGGATGCTTTGCAGCCGGCACCAGCATGTCCTTCACCGCGATCGAGATGCCGGCGCGGGTTGCCAGGCCGAAGCCGGACTGCATCAGCTTGTCGGCGAAGATCACCGTCGCCTTCAGGCCGCAGCGGCGGTAGGAGGCGTTGATGAGCTTGGAGATTTCCTTCTTCTTCAGCGGCTTCTGCAGCACGCTGAAAGGCAGGCCGGCCGGCAGGATCTCGGACAGGATCGCACGGCCGACGGTGGTCTCGTGGCGGGTGATCTTCTCGATCGACTCGCCTTCGGGGCCCAGATCCCACTCCTTCAGGCGCACGATGACCTTGGCGTGCAGGGCCACCTGACCGGATTCGTAGGCGCGCTTGACCTCGCCCACGTCGGCGAAGGCCATGCCCTCGCCCTTGGCGTTCACGCCTTCGCGGGTCGCGTAGTACAGGCCCAGCACGATATCCTGGGACGGCACGATGATCGGCTCGCCGTTGGCGGGCGACAGCACGTTGTTGGAGGCCAGCATCAGGGTGCGGGCTTCCATCTGCGCTTCCAGCGACAGCGGGACGTGGACGGCCATCTGGTCGCCGTCGAAGTCGGCGTTGAAGGCCACACAGACCAGCGGGTGGAGCTGGATCGCCTTGCCTTCGATCAGGACCGGCTCGAATGCCTGGATACCCAGGCGGTGCAG
This sequence comes from Zoogloea sp., assembly GCA_023150125.1. Taxonomy (GTDB): domain Bacteria; phylum Pseudomonadota; class Gammaproteobacteria; order Burkholderiales; family Rhodocyclaceae; genus Zoogloea. The sequence goes on along the minus strand of JAKLLM010000095.1, from coordinate 6,646 downwards.
CGTCGGCGCACGGTTCAGCATGACCGGATGCTCGCGGATCACCTCTTCGAGGATGTCCCACACCACCGGCTCCTGGCCTTCCACCATCTTCTTGGCCTGCTTGATGGTGGTCGCGAGCCCCATCAGCTCGAGCTTGTTGAAGATGAAGGGCTTGAACAGCTCGAGGGCCATCAGCTTCGGCAGGCCGCACTGGTGCAGCTTGAGCTGCGGGCCCACGGTGATGACCGAACGGCCGGAGTAGTCGACGCGCTTACCCAGAAGGTTCTGACGGAAGCGGCCGCCCTTGCCCTTGATCATGTCGGCCAGCGACTTGAGCGGACGCTTGTTGGCGCCGGTCATGGCCTTGCCGCGACGACCGTTGTCGAGCAGGGAGTCGACGGACTCCTGCAGCATCCGCTTCTCGTTGCGGACGATGATTTCCGGCGCCTTCAGCTCGAGCAGACGCTTGAGGCGGTTGTTCCGGTTGATCACGCGACGGTACAGGTCGTTCAGGTCGGAGGTGGCGAAACGGCCACCATCCAGCGGAACGAGCGGACGCAGGTCCGGCGGCAGCACCGGCAGCACTTCGAGGATCATCCAGTCCGGCTTGATGCCGGAGGACTGGAAGGCCTCGAGCACCTTCAGGCGCTTGGAGATCTTCTTGATCTTGGCTTCGGAGCCGGTCGTCTCGAGCTCGGAGCGCAGCTTCTCGATCTCGTGGGGCAGATCGAGGGAGCGCAGCATCTCGCGGATGCCTTCGGCGCCCATCAGCGCGACGAAGTCGTCACCGTATTCCTCGACCTTGGCCAGGTAGTCGTCTTCCGACAGGATCTGGGCGCGGTTGAGCGGGGTCATGCCCGGGTCGGTGACCACGTAGGCTTCGAAGTACAGCACGCGCTCGATGTCGCGCAGGGTCATGTCGAGCACCATGCCGAGGCGGCTCGGCAGGCTCTTCAGGAACCAGATGTGGGCAACCACCGAGGCCAGCTCGATGTGCGCCATGCGCTCGCGGCGAACCTTCGAGAGCGTGACTTCGACGCCGCACTTCTCGCAGATCACACCACGGTGCTTGAGGCGCTTGTACTTGCCGCACAGGCACTCGTAGTCCTTGACCGGCCCGAAAATCTTCGCGCAGAACAGACCATCGCGCTCCGGCTTGAAGGTCCGGTAGTTGATGGTCTCGGGCTTCTTCACCTCGCCGTAGGACCAGGACCGGATGGTTTCCGGGCTGGCCAGACTGATGGTGATGGCGTCGAACTCTTCCTCGTTCGGCAGGCTTTGCTTGAACAGATCAGCGAGCAAACTTTTCATCAATCACTCCATCCAGGGTGGGCACTTATCGATCGGTCCGGACGCTCAGTAGCGGTCCAGGTCGATGTCGATGGCCAGAGAGCGAATTTCCTTGACCAGCACGTTGAAGGATTCCGGCATGCCGGCGTCGATCTTGTGCTCGCCCTTGACGATGTTTTCGTACACCTTGGTCCGGCCGGTAACGTCGTCCGACTTGACCGTGAGCATTTCCTGCAGCGTGTACGCGGCACCGTAGGCTTCCAGCGCCCACACTTCCATTTCCCCGAAACGCTGGCCACCGAACTGCGCCTTGCCGCCCAGCGGCTGCTGGGTGACGAGGGAGTACGGGCCGGTGGAACGGGCATGCATCTTGTCGTCGACCAGGTGGTGCAGCTTCAGCACGTGCTTGTAGCCAACCGTGACCTGGCGCTCGAAGGGCTCGCCGGTACGACCGTCGTACAGGGTGACCTGGCCGCCGGACGGAAGACCCGCCAGCTCCAGCATGCCCTGGATCTCGGACTCCTTGGCGCCGTCGAACACCGGGGTCGCAAAGGGAACACCCTTGCGCAGGTTCTGGGCGAGCTCCATGACTTCACCGTCGGTGAAATCCTCGAGCTGCTCGGGCCTGCCACTACCGTTATAGATCTCTTCGAGGAAGCCGCGCAATTCGTCTGCGCTGGCCTTCGCCCGCACCATCTTGTCGATCTTGTTGCCCAGGCCCTTGGCGGCCCAGCCGAGGTGGGTCTCGAGCACCTGACCGATGTTCATCCGCGACGGAACGCCCAGCGGGTTCAGCACGATGTCCATCGGCGTGCCGTCTTCCATGTAGGGCATGTCTTCGATCGGGACGATCTTGGAAACGACACCCTTGTTACCGTGGCGACCGGCCATCTTGTCGCCAGGCTGCAGGCGACGCTTGACGGCGAGGTAGACCTTGACCATCTTCTGGACGCCCGGGGGCAGCTCGTCGCCCTGGGTGAGCTTCTTCTTCTTGGCTTCGAAGGCCAGGTCGAAGTCCTTGCGGGTCTTCTCGAGGGCTTCGCGGACGGCTTCCATCTGGGCGGCGATCGCCTCGTCGGCCATGCGGATGTCGAACCAGCCGTAGTGCTCGACGCCTTCCAGGTACTCCTTGCTGATCGTCGTGCCCTTGGCCAGACGCTTCGGACCGCCGTTGGCCGGCTGACCGACGATCATCCGCTCGATACGCTCGAAAGCGTCGCGCTCGACGATACGCATCTGGTCGGCCAGGTCGGTCTTGAAGCCGCGCAGCATGTCATCGATGATCGACTGGGCGCGCTTGTCGCGCTCGATGCCTTCGCGGGTGAACACCTGCACGTCGATGACGATGCCGTTCATGCCGGACGGCACGCGCAGCGAGGTGTCCTTCACGTCGGAGGCCTTCTCGCCGAAGATCGCGCGGAGCAGCTTCTCTTCGGGGGTGAGCTGGGTCTCGCCCTTCGGCGTGACCTTACCGACCAGCACGTCACCGGCTTCGACTTCGGCGCCGATGTACACGATGCCGGACTCGTCCAGGCGCGACAGCTGGGCTTCGCCGAGCGACGCGATGTCGCGGGTGATTTCCTCGGGGCCGAGCTTGGTGTCACGGGCGACGACGGTGAGTTCCTCGATGTGGATCGAGGTGAAGCGGTCGTCGCCAACCACGCGTTCGGAGATCAGGATCGAGTCTTCGAAGTTGTAGCCGTTCCAGGTCATGTAGGCGACCAGCATGTTCTGGCCGAGGGCCAGCTCACCCATGTCGGTGGAGGCGCCGTCGGCGATCACGTCGCCCCGGGCCACCACGTCGCCGACCTTCACGACCGGACGCTGGTTGATGTTGGTGTTCTGGTTGGAACGGGTGTACTTGATCAGGTTGTAGATGTCGACGCCGACTTCACCGGCAACGGTCTCGTCGTCGTGCACCCGGATCACGATCCGGTTGGCATCCACGTAGTCGACCACGCCGCCGCGCAGCGCCTGCTCGGCGGTGCCCGAGTCGACCGCCACGGTGCGCTCGATGCCGGTGCCGACGAAGGGCTTCTCGGGACGCAGACACGGAACGGCCTGACGCTGCATGTTGGCGCCCATCAGCGCGCGGTTCGCGTCGTCGTGCTCGAGGAAGGGGATCAGCGAGGCGGCGACGGACACGATCTGGCCCGGCGCGATGTCCATGTACTGGACGGTATCCGGCGTTGCCAGGGTGAATTCACCGCGGTTACGGCAGGACACCAGATCGCCGATGAGGCGGCCTTCTTCGTCGATCTCGGCGTTCGCCTGGGCGATGACGTACTGGCCTTCCTCGATCGCCGACAGGAAGTCGATCTGCTCGGTCACGGCGCCATCGGTCACCTTGCGGTACGGGGTCTCGAGGAAGCCGTACTGGTTGGTGCGTGCGAACAGCGCGAGGGAGTTGATCAGACCGATGTTCGGGCCTTCCGGCGTCTCGATCGGGCACACGCGGCCGTAGTGGGTCGGGTGCACGTCACGGACTTCGAAGCCGGCACGCTCGCGGGTCAGACCGCCCGGGCCAAGGGCCGACACGCGGCGCTTGTGGGTGATCTCGGCCAGCGGGTTGGTCTGGTCCATGAACTGGGACAGCTGGCTGGAACCGAAGAACTCCTTGATCGCAGCACTGATCGGCTTGGCGTTGATCAGGTCGTGCGGCATCAGGTTGTCGCTCTCGGCCTGGCCGAGGCGCTCCTTGACAGCCCGCTCGACCCGCACCAGACCGGCGCGGAACTGGTTCTCGGCCAGTTCGCCGACCGAACGCACGCGACGGTTGCCGAGGTGGTCGATGTCGTCGATCTCGCCGCGGCCATTGCGCAGCTCGACCAGCACGCCGACGACGGCCAGGATGTCTTCGTTAGACAGCGTGCCCTCGCCTTCGCCGCCCTTCGGGCCGACGCGCTGGTAGAAACGCTGCTGCCATTCGGGCGCCTTGTCGTCCAGCTTCTCGGGGTAGGCGCGGCGGTTGAACTTCATGCGGCCGACGACCGACAGGTCGTAGCGCTCGGGCAGGTAGAACAGGCCCTGGAACAAGGCCTCGACGGCATCTTCCGTGGGCGGCTCGCCCGGACGCATCATGCGGTAGATCGCCACGCGGGCGGCCCACTGGTCGGTGGTCTCGTCGACGCGCAGGGTCTGGGAGATGTGGGAGCCGCGGTCGAGGTCGTTGAGGTACAGCGTGCTGAACTCGGTGACACCGGCGTCGCGCAGCTTGTCGAGGAGATCCTCGGTGATCTCGTCGTTGGCGCGGGCAACCAGTTCACCGTCCGGGCTGACCACGTTGGTGGCGAGCACGCGGCCCAGCAGGAAGTCATCGCCGACGGACACGGTCTCGATGCCGGCGTTGGCGAGCTCGCGGATGTGCTTGGCGGTGATCCGCTTGTCCTTGGTCACGATGACCTTGCCGGACAGATCAATCACGTCGAACTTGGCCATCTCGCCGCGCAGACGATCGGGGACCAGCGTGAACTGGGCACCGTCTTCTTCGAGCTTGAACTGCTCGAAGTCGTGGAAGGTCGCGAGGATCTCTTCCGGATTCATCCCGATCGCCTTGAGCAGGATGGTCACCGGCATCTTGCGGCGACGGTCGACGCGGAAATACAGGTAATCCTTCGGGTCGAACTCGAAGTCGAGCCAGGAGCCGCGGTAGGGGATGATCCGGGCCGAGAACAGCAGCTTGCCGGAAGAGTGGGTCTTGCCGCGGTCGTGCTCGAAGAATACGCCCGGCGAGCGGTGGAGCTGGGACACGATGACCCGCTCGGTACCGTTGACGACGAAGGAGCCGTTGTTGGTCATGAGCGGAATCTCGCCCATGTACACTTCCTGCTCCTTGACTTCCTTGATGGTTTCCTTGGCCGCTTCCTTGTCGAGGATGACGAGGCGGACCCGGGCACGCAGGGGCGACGCGAAGGTCAGGCCACGCTGCTGACACTCCTTCACGTCGAAGGCCGGCTCACCGAGGTTAAACTGCACGAACTCCAGCCGCGCGTTGCCGCTGTGGCTGGAGATCGGGAAGATGGAATTGAAGGCAGCCTGAAGACCCTGGTTGGCCCGCGCTGCAGGCAGAGTGTCTGCCTGCAGGAAGGACGCGTAGGATTCAAGCTGAGTGGCCAGCAGATAAGGCACATTCTGTACAGCTGCGCGCTGGGCGAAGCTTTTACGGATGCGCTTTTTCTCGGTGTAGGAGTACGCCATAGATGCTCCGGGTCTGAGAAGTCGGACGTCAGAAGACAAAAGACAGCATTTCGGACACTTGATTCAGCGCAGGCTGCGCTTTAATCTGCATCGAACGCTCTATTTTGCCGACTGGGCCTCGGGTGTTGCCAGGTGCTGCGGAAAACAGAAAGCACAAAAGGGCCGATGCCGTGATGGCATCAGCCCCCTGTACGAAGCCGAAATTACTTGATTTCGACCTTCGCGCCAGCGTCTTCGAGTTGCTTCTTGAGCGCCTCGGCGTCGGCCTTGGCGATGCCTTCCTTGACGGGCTTCGGAGCGCCATCGACCAGGTCCTTGGCTTCCTTCAGGCCCAGGCCGGTAACGGCACGGACGACCTTGATGACTTCAACCTTCTTGTCGCCGGCGGCCATCAGCACGACGTTGAATTCGGTCTGCTCTTCAACCGCGGCAGCGGCAGCGCCAGCGCCCGGAGCGGCGACAGCCATGGAAGCGGCGGACACGCCGAACTTCTCTTCGAACGCCTTGACCAGGTCGTTCAGGTCCATCACGGTCATGCCAGCAACGGCTTCCAGGATGTCTTCTTTGCTGATTGCCATTTCAAATCACTCCAGAATCGATAATTTTGCGAAAAGGTTCGTAGCGGAAGGCTGCACTCAGGCGACAGCGCCTTCTTCCTCGCGCTTCTTGGCGAGGGCGGCGAGCACGCCAGCCATGCCGGACACCGGTGCCTGCATGACGCCCACCAACCTGGCGAGCAGTTCTTCGCGGCTCGGGATCGAGGCGAGCGCCTGGATGCCGGCCTTGTCGAGCGTCTTGCCCGAGTAGGAACCAGCGCGCAGAACGATCTTGTCGTTGCCCTTGGCGAAGTCGTTGAGCACCTTGGCAGCAGCGACCGGATCGGCCGAGATGCCATAGATCAGCGGACCGGTCAGATCGCCCGCCAGACCCTCGAACGGGGTGCCGGCGATCGCACGACGGACCAGGGTGTTCTTCAACACACGCAGATAAACGCCAGACTCGCGGGCCTTGGCGCGCAGCGTGGTGAGGTCGCCCACCGCAATGCCGCGATACTCGGCCACCGCGATCGTCTGAGCGTTGGCCACTTGTGCCGACACCTCAGCCACTACGGCTTTCTTGTCATCGAGATTGAGACCCACAGGCCTTTCCTCCTTTCAAGTCAACACGCGAACCGCTTGCG
>JAKLLM010000094.1 GCA_023150125.1 Zoogloea sp. | reverse complement strand
CATCGGGGTGCGGATCTCGTGGCTCATGGTGGCCAGGAAGGTGCTCTTGGCGCGGTTGGCGCTCTCGGCCTCGTCGCGGGCGGCGGCGAGCTCGCGGGTGCGCTGCTCCACCAGCTCGGTGAGGTGGTTGCGGTGCTTCTCGAGCTCCTCGGAGAGCTGCTTGCGCTCGGTGATGTCGCGCACCGAGCACATGACATAGGTCTGGCCGCCCCATTCGACCCGGCTGGAGAGGATCTCCGCCGGGTAGCTGGTGCCGTCGCGGCGGAGCTGGGTGGTCTCGAAGAGTTCGCCCTCGGGGCTGACGGAGCTCGCCATCTCCAGCAGCTGGGTGGGCGTGAAGTTGCGTTCCCAGTCCCAGATGTGCAGCTGCGCCATTTCTTCGGGCGTGTAGCCGAGCATCTCGGCGAAGCGGGGGTTGGCTTCGAAGACGCTGCAGTCGGTGTTGAGCACGACGATGCCGTCCCGGTTCATCGCGAACAGCGCGCGCCGGCGCGAGGCTTCCTCGGCGACGTCCTTCTGGGCGGCCAGGCGGGCGCGGTTCTGGGTGGCGAGGGCGTCGAGGAGCTCGTTGAAGTGATGGCCCAGGTGGGCGATCTCGTCGTGTTCGTCGTCCTGGGGGACGCGGACGTGGTCGCTGCCCAGGTGGATCGCCCTCATGGTGTCGGAGATTCGCGCCAGCCGGCGGGTGATGTGCCGGGCGCCGCGCAGGAAGGACACCGACAGCGCCAGCATGCTGAGGGCCAGCAGGGCGCCCACGCTGCCGGCCAGCAGCCATTTTTCGCGGGTGAAGTCGGCCTCGGGGAAGCTCACCCCGACCATCCCGATCGGCTGGCCGGCGCCGTCGAGGAGCGCCTCGAAGCCGGCGATCTGCCCGCTGCCGAGGATTTCGGTGCGCCCGGTCCAGGGGCCGGCCTCGGCGAGCGCGCGGGCGCCGATGCCGGCCGGGGCGCGGGTGCCGACGGCACGCCGGCCATCGGTATGGACAGCGGTGGTGGTGATCCGCAGGTCGTCGAGGAAGATGCTGGTGGAGCCGGCGCTCTCGCCGAACTGCAGCTTCACCGGAAAGACCACGTCGCGGATGCGGTCGATGGTCGGCAGGTTGTTGTTGAGCAGGATGCCGCCGATCAGGACGGCGTCCGGGTGGGCGTTGGTCAGCGGGAAATGGGTGGCGGCGCTGATCACCAGCCCGCGGGTTTCCGCCACCGGGGCGGGTGAGCCGTCGCTGGCCGCCACCTCGAGGGCGGCCAGGGCGGGCAGGCGGGGGGAGCGGGCCTGCAGGGCCGCCGCGTCGAGACGTTCGTAGCCCACGGTGGCGACACCGGTCGAGGCCTGGCGCAGCGTGAAGCTGGACGGTAGCTGGCTGCCCGGCTCGAGCCCGGTGCTCGACGCGATGATCCGCCCGTCCGGGGTGGTGATGATCAGGTAATCGAGGCGGGCAGCGTCGGCGCGGGTGGTGAGGATCTGGTCCAGCTGGCTGTTGGGCTCCCGGCGGGCGTGGCCTTCGGGGGTGTTGAGCAACAGGCCGAGGCGCTCGGAGCGAGCGGTTTCCTCGATGTGCTGCAGGGTCTGGGCGCGGACGTGCGCCAGGTAGTTCTGCGCGCTGGCCAGGTTGGCGCGGGCCCGGTCGGCCAGCATGGAGTCGAGGCGCTCGCCGCCGATGAACACCAGGATGCCCATGATCAGCGGGAACGCCACCAGCAGCGGCGTGAGGCCCAGGGCCATCAGGCGCAGGTGCAGTGACGAACGCCAGGTGTTCGGCAGCGTGGCACGCCGGGAATTCAGAAACATAGGGCCAGTCGGGTGGGCGAAAGGGGTCGGGAGCGTGGGATAAGCCCTCGCGGTTCGCCCCTCCATTACGGCAGGCCTCGCCTGGTCTTGAGTTTGCCCCGGCGCCGGGTGGGGGGGGCGGCGGGCGTTGCGCTCAAGTTGGAGCGTTGCTTGCCGTTGCTGCATGTCTGGAAATGCGTTGACGCCCGTGGCGCCTGAAATGGCGCTCCGGCCGGGTGGAGGATGTGCGAGCGATGTCGGGCAGATTGGGTTTGGTGGTGTTGGCAAGTTGTGCCTTGCTCCTCGGCTGTGGGCCGGCGGAGCCTTTGCGGGTGGGGTTCATCGGCGGCCTCTCCGACCGGAACTCGGATGTGGGCCAGGCCGGCCACAACGGCGTGGTGCTGGCGGTCGAGCAGATCAACCGCGCCGGGGGCATCCGCGGCCGGCAGGTCGAGCTGATCTCCCGCGACGACGCCCAGAACCGCGAGACGGCCGAGAAGTCGGCCCGCGAGCTCGCCGCGGCGGGGGTGGATGCGGTGATCGGGCCCTTCACGAGCAGTGTCGCGGCGGCCGTGGTGCCGGTGCTGGCGCAGAGCGGGACGCTGCTCATCAGCCCGACCCTGACCTCGATGGCCTTCCACGGCAAGGACGACAACCTCGTCCGCATCAACCGCACGACCCGCGACAACGCCGGCGACTACGCGCGGGTGCTCCACGAGCGTGGCCAGCGCCGGATCGCCGTTGCCTACGACGTGCGCAACCGCACGTTCACCGAGTCGTGGCTCGAGGAGTTCCGCCAGGCGTTCACCGCCATCGGCGGCACGCTGGCCGCGGAGGTGCCCTACGAGTCCAGCCCCGATGTGGATTTCGGGGCGGTGGTGGCGTCGATGCTGAAGGGCCGGCCGGACGGCCTGTTCTACATTGCCGGTGCCATCGACGTGGCGCGGCTCGCCCAGCACTCGCGCCGGCTGGCGCCGTCCTTGCCCATCGGCGCCTCCGAGTGGGCCGCCTCCGAGCAGCTGATCGAGCTGGGCGGCAAGGTGGTGGAGGGCCTGGTCATCGTCCAGAACTACGACCGGGACGACGAGGCGGCCCGCTTCCGCGAGTTCCGGGAGGCCTACTTCAGACGTTTCCAGAAGAATCCCGGCTACAGTTCGGTGTCGGCCTACGACGCGGCGCTGGTGCTTTTCAGCGCGCTCGAGAAACGCGCCGAGGGCGAGACGGTCAAGGCGGCGGTGTTGCATCACGGCCCCTATCAGGGCCTGCAGCAGCGGATCAGCTTCGACGCCACGGGCGACACCCAGCGCAAGGTCTTCTTTACCGAAATTCGTGACGGGCGCTTCGTGGCGCTCAAGTGATGAAGTGATGCACCGCAGCCGGCCTGCGCCGGGCCGCGTGGCGAGGAAAGCCGACAGACCATGCTCAACACGATCGAGATCTTCCCCTGGAACCACAACTTCGAGACCGGGATCGCCGAGGTGGATGCCCAGCATCGCCGCCTGGTCTCCTTGCTCAACACCCTGGTCAGCCACCTTACCGTGCAGGCCGACGCGCCGACCCTGAACATCATCTTCGATGAGCTGAGCGACTACGCCCAGACCCACTTCGCCTGCGAGGAGCTGATCTGGCGCGAGGCCTTCGGCGAGGACGAATGGGCGCTCCGCCACCACGACTCCCACACCAGCTTCATCGACGAGGTGCTCCGCCTGCGGGCCGAGGAGGGCGTCAAGCCCCTCGAGACGGTGATCGAGGACATCGTCGGCTTCCTCACCCACTGGCTGGCGCTGCACATCATCGAGTCGGACAAGCGCATGGCCAAGGCCGTGCTGGCCCTCGGCGAGGGCGTGGGGCTGGCGCGGGCCAAGCAGCTCGCCGACGAGCAGATGTCCGGCGCGACGCGGGCGATGATCGACACCGTGATGGCCATGTACGACAAGCTGGCCAACCGCACCGTGCAGCTCACCCGCGAGATCAACCGGCGCCAGCAGGCCGAGCAGGCCGCCCAGGAGGCCCAGGCCGCGCTGCTCCGCAGCCGGGATGCCGCCGAGGCGGCGAGCCTGGCCAAGTCCGACTTCCTGGCCAGCATGAGCCACGAGATCCGCACCCCGATGAACGCCATCACCGGCATCATCGAGCTGCTGCGGCGCGACGAGCTGTCGCCGCGCCAGGCCGACAACCTGCACCGGCTGCAGGAGGCCTCCCAGCACCTGCTGGCGATGATCAACGACATCCTCGACATGTCGAAGATCGAGGCCGACAAGCTGCGCCTCGACGAGGCACCGCTGAAGGTCTCCGAGGTGATCGGCAGTGTCGTCGCGATGGTCGAGAGCCAGGCCCGCGTGAAGGGCCTCACCCTGCGGGTGGACGTGGCGGGGATCCACCCGCTGATGCAGGCCAGCCTCAGCGGTGATTCCACGCGGCTCAAGCAGGCGCTGCTCAACTACCTCAGCAACGCGCTCAAGTTCACCGCGAACGGCAGCGTGACGCTGCGCGCCACCGTGGCGGAAGACGCCGCCGACAGCGTGCTGCTGCGCTTCGAGGTGGTGGACACCGGCATCGGGATCGCACCGGAGGCGCTGCCGCGCCTGTTCTCGCGTTTCGAGCAGGCCGCCGTGGACACCACCCGGCGCTATGGCGGCAGCGGGCTGGGCCTGGTGATCACCCGCCGGCTGGCCGAACTGATGGGGGGCCAGGCGGGTGCCGAGAGCCAGCCGGGCGTCGGCAGCACCTTCTGGCTGACGGTGCGCCTGCGCAAGGCGGCGTCGGTGGCCGATGCCCCGCCCCGCCCGGCGGCGGCGCCGCAGGGCGACGCCAACCCCGAGGAGGCCCTGCGGCGGGATTTCGCCGGGGCCAGGGTGCTGGTGGTGGAGGATAACGAGATCAACAGCGAGATCGCCGTGGATCTGCTGGAGGACGTGGCGCTGGCGGTCGACACCGCCGCGGATGGCGTCGAGGCCGTCGACAAGGCCCGCGCCGGGCGTTACGACGTGATCCTGATGGACATGCAGATGCCGCGCATGGACGGCCTGGAGTCCACCCGCTGCATCCGGCAGCTGAGCGGCCATGAGCACACCCCCATCGTGGCGATGACCGCCAACGCCTTCGCCGACGATCGGGCCCGCTGCATGGAGGCGGGGATGGACGACTTCATCGCCAAGCCCGTCGACCCGGACCTGCTGTTCGCGATGCTGCTGCGCTGGATGCGGGCGCGGCAGGGGTAGCCCCTGCCGGCGGGGGCGGGAGCCTCGTCAGCCCAGGTCCGGGCGGCGCGCGTAGAGCGTGTCGAAAAGGGCCTCGAGCTGAGGGTGGATGCCGCGCACCCCGGCGATCACCTGGGCCGACCAGTCGAAATACGCCTGCTGGCGCTGCAGCGGCCAATGCACCGGCGGCGAGGCGAGGATGTCGCGCAGGTTGCAGATCTTGTCGGCCAGCTTGACCAGCTTGGCCTCGGGCGACAGATGGGGCGCGTGCTCGATCTGGCGCAGCTTGCGGGTGGCCTTGTCGAGGCTGCGATCGTCGCTCACCTCGACGACCACGGCGGCGATGCGCGGGCCGAAATGCATCGCGAGCTCGTCGGCGGTGGTGGCGGTGTCCTCGATGGTGTCGTGGAGCATCGCCGCGCTCAGCACCACCACGTCGAGCACGCGACCCTCGTTGGCCAGCACGTCGGCCAGGGCGATCGGGTGGTTGATGTAGGGCGAGGCCGCGGCGTCCTTGCGGCGCTGCCCGCTGTGGCGTTCGGCGGCAAAGGCCAGGGCCCGCAGCAGGATGCCGGTGGCGCCGTCCATGGCCGCGACACTCCTGCGCCTCAGCGCTCGAACTGCAGGTTGCGGCGCAGCACCACCGGCACGCCGCCGAGCTTGCGCTTGGCCATCCACTGGGCGAGCGCCGAATCGAGGTAGTCGGCGTGGCCGGGGAACCAGTTGGCCAGCTCGGCGGCGAACTCGCGGCCGGTGGCGAAGTCGCCGGAGCGCACCAGGTCTTCCACCTGCACGGCCGATTCCATCACCGCCTTGTGCTCGGAGATGTGGCAGTCGCGCGGCGGGAAGCCGGTTTCTTCCATCCAGGTGTTCTCGAGGCCGAAGTGTTCTTCGGCGTGGGTGATGAAGGCGCGCAGCAGGCCGGCCATTTCGGCGTCCGGGCAGGTGAGCAGTTTGTCGACGATCTCGACGAACTCCCGATGGGTGTCGTCCATCGGCTCGTAGCCGAGCAGGAAGGCGTCGGTCCACTGCAAGCCTGGTGTATCGGTCATTTTCTGTCTGCTCCTGGGGTGTTGTTCTTGAATACTGGCAGGCCCGGTGGCGATTTTCCACCACGGCGAGCCGGCTGCAAGGATACTCCGGGACGCGGCAGCGCGCCGCCGCAACGCACGCTGAAGGAGCGCCATGAACGATCACGCCGCCGCACCCTCCGGCCGGGCCGGCCTGCCGCGGGGCATCTGGGCCCTGGGTTTCGTCTCGATGCTGATGGATATCTCCTCCGAGATGATCCACGCCCTCCTGCCGGCCTATCTGGTGGTGCTCGGCGCGTCGACGCTGGCGATCGGCCTCATCGAGGGCATCGCCGAGGCGACGGCGGCCATCGTCAAGGTGTTCTCGGGTGCGCTGTCCGACTGGCTCGGCCGGCGCAAGCTGCTGGCGGCCATCGGCTACGGGCTGGCGGCCTGTACCAAGCCGGTGTTTCCGCTGGCGACGACGCTGGGCTGGGTGGTTGCCGCGCGCTTCATCGACCGCATCGGCAAGGGCATCCGCGGTGCCCCGCGCGACGCCCTGATCGCCGACCTGGCGCCGCCCGGCCTGCGCGGGGCGGCCTTCGGGTTGCGCCAGTCGCTGGACACGGCCGGCGCCTTCATCGGCCCGCTGCTGGCGATCGGGCTGATGGCGCTGTCGGACAACGACTTCCGGCTGGTCTTCTGGGTGGCGGTGCTGCCGGCCTTTGGGGCCTTCGCGCTGATCGCCCTGGCGGTGCATGATCCGCAGCCGGACGCCGGTGCCGCCGCCCCGCGCCGGCCCCGCTCGCCCCTGTCGCGCCGCGAGCTGGCCCGCCTGCCGCGGGCCTACTGGTGGGTGGTGTGCATCGCGGCGGTGTTCACGCTGGCCCGCTTCAGCGAGGCCTTCCTGGTGCTGCGCGCCCAGGCCCTGGGGCTCGGCCTGATGTGGGTGCCGGCGGTGCTGGTGCTGATGAACGTGGTGTATTCCCTGTCTTCCTACCCGCTTGGTCGGCTCGCCGACCGGCTGCCCCGCTGTGCGCTGCTGGCCGCTGGCTTCGTGGTTCTGGCGGCGGCCGACCTGGCCATCGCGCTGTTCGAGGGCCTGCCCGGGCTCGCCGTCGGGGTCGTGCTGTGGGGGCTGCACATGGGGATGACCCAGGGCCTGCTGGCGGCGCTGGTAGCCGACGCGGCGCCGGCCGAGCTGCGCGGCACGGCCTTCGGTGTGTTCAACCTGGTGGGCGGCGTGGCGTTGCTGGTGGCGAGCGTCCTCGCCGGGGCGCTGTGGGATGCCGTCGGTGCCCGGGCGACCTTCCTGGCCGGCGCCGGGCTGGCCGGGCTGGCGCTGGCCGGCCTGCTGTGGCGCGGGCGGTGGGCGCAATGAACTACCTGGCCCACGCCCTGCTGGCCGGTGCAAGCCCGGACGACCGCATCGGCGGCGTGATCGGCGATTTCGTGAAGGGCCCCCTCGACCCGCTGCCCACCGGCCTGGCGCCCGGGTTGGCGGCGGGGGTGATGCTGCACCGGCGCATCGACAGCTTCGCCGATGCCCACCCGGCCTTCCGGCGCAGCCGCGGGCGGGTGAGTGCGGCACGGCGGCGGGTCGGGGGCGTGATGGTCGACATGTTCTACGACCACTTCCTGGCGCGGCACTGGGCACACTTCAGCGCGCAGGCGCTGGGCGATTTCACCGTCGACACCTACCGGATGATCGCCGCGCACCCCGGGCCGCTGCCGCCCACCTTCGGGCCGGTGTTCGAGCGGATGCGGGCCCACGACTGGCTGGCGAGCTACCGGGACGCGGCGGTGGTGGCGCTGGCCCTCGACCGGATGGCCGAGACGCGCCTGCGCCGGCCCAATCCGCTGGCCGGCGCAGGCGAGGAGCTGCTGGCCTGCCAGGCGGGTCTGGAGGCGGATTTCTTCGAGTTCCTGCCCGACGCGCTGGCCTTTGCCCGCTCGGTGATCCGGCAGCGCGGCTGAGGGCTTACAGGCTCCAGCGCGACCGGCCCTGCTTCTTGGCCCGATACATGGCGTGGTCGGCGTGCTGGATGAGGCTGTCGGCCGAGTCGCCGTCGTCGGGGAAGCGGGCGACGCCGACGCTGCAGGAGATCGTCAGCGTCTGGCCGGCCACCTGGAAGGGCTCCGACAGGCTGGCCACGATCTTGCCGGCGGCGTTCTGGCCGAAGCCGGAGTTGAGCTCGGCGTGCATGGCCACCACGAACTCGTCGCCGCCCAGGCGCGAGACGGTGTCTTCGTCGCGGAACAGGCGCTGCAGGCGGCCGGCGACCTCGCGGAGCAGCAAGTCGCCCACGTCGTGGCCGAAGTCGTCGTTGACCGGCTTGAAGTCGTCCAGGTCGATGAACAGCACCGCCACCTCGGTGTGGTTGCGGCGGGCGCGGCGCAGCATGCCGTCGATGCGGTCGGCCAGGAGGGCCCGGTTGGGCAGGCCGGTGAGGCGGTCGAAGTTGGCCTGGTGCCACATCTCCTTGTCTTTCCGGCGCAGCTCGGTGACGTCGGAGAGCAGCACCACGCGGCGCACCTGGTGCTCGTCGCTGTCGGCCACGGCGGAGATCACCGCGTGGCCGATGTAGCGGCTGCCGTCGGCGCGCACGCCGTCGAAGTCGCCGGACCAGTGGCCGCTGCCGGTCTGGCTGACCAGCCTGCTGAGTTCGCAATGCTGCTCGCCGTCGGCGCACAGCGCGGAGACCGGCTGCCCGTCGAGGGCGCCGGGGCTGAAGCCGGTGATTGCGCAGAAGGCCGGATTGACCCGCACGATGCGCCCGTCCACATCGACCACGACGATTCCGTCGGCCATGTGCTCGACGATGTTGCGGGAGTGGGCCTCCTGCTCGGCCAGCCGGCGCCCGGCGCGCTCGTAGCGGGCGAGGGCCAGCAGCAGCCCGCCGATGATCACCGCGAAGAGCAGCGTCGCCAGGGCGGCGCGCAGGCGCATCCGGCGGTTCATCTCGCGCACCGGGGCGAGGGCGTCCTCGAGGGCGATGCCCGACAGCATGATCAGTTCGGGGTTGCGCAGGCGCGTCCAGCCGTAAACGCGCAGGACGCCATCGACCGAGGCGTGGGCGATGTAATGGCCCTCCTTCTGCTCCGGGTGCAGGATGTATTCACGCTTCTGGGGGGCCTGCTTGCCGAAGTGGGAGGCGCCGTCGAGGGTGCGCATCAGGACATGCCCGCGGGCGTTCACGAGGGTCAGCGTGTCGCGGGGGCCGGCCTCGAAGCTGGCCAGCTGCCGGGCCCATTCCTCGGGTGACACGGCGATCGCGACGACGCCGTCGAAGCGGCCGTCGCGGCGGATCGCCCGGGCAAGCTGGATGCTCCATTTCTTGGTGAGCCGGCCCAGCACGGGCGGGCTGACGACCAGGCGGTCGGCCTGGTCGGCGGCGAGTTCCTTGAAGTAATCCCGGTCGCCCAGGTAGTTGCGCGGGGCGGGCCCAAGGGAAGAGTACTCCAGGTAGCCGTCGGCCCCGATGCGGAATTGCTGCAGGGCCAGGTCGGAGGGCAGGGTCCGGGCGATCAGTTCTTCCTGAAAGGTCATTGCCCGGGGGCCGGCGACGGCGGCGTCCCGGGCGGTCTGCAGGGCGAAGTCGAAACGGTCGAGGGTCGCCTGCACCATCTCGGCGGCGGCCCGGGACTGCACCAGGGCTTGCTGGCGGGCCGCGTCGAGGGCGGCTTGCTCGGTGCGCTGGCGGTCGGTGACGAGGTCGTAGCTCACCACCCCGAAGGCCAGGATGCTGCTGAGCACGATGAGCAGGCGGACGAGGCTGAGGGGCGGCTCGAGAAAGCGGTGGAAGATCCGGGAAAGAAAAAGCCGCGCGTCCATGCCTTCCTCGTCAAACGTCTCTGTTCATGGCGCCCGGAAGAGGCTCCGGCTTGGCCTTCTTGGCGCTAGTTTGCCTCAAGTCCGGCTGCGCGTTCGGTTTGCCGCGCCACAGGGCCGGCCGAGTGCTTGCTGTGTGTGGTTTCCCTGCATTTTCGTTGTTGCGATGCAGAAAATTACTGAGGTGTCGAAATTTTTTACAAAATCCCACTGGGTCGTCTGGCATGCCCATGCTGGGTTTTGTCATCTTTATGTTTTTTAATGAGTTTTTGATGCGTCGACAAATTTGGCATGGATCTCGCTGGTAACTGCAGATATCGCACCCATGCATCAAAAACCCGCGAGGAACCCAAACATGAAGAGCTCTCTCAAGATCAGCTGCGCCCTGACCCTGGCCCTTCTGGCTGGCGGCGCTTCGGCCGCCCCCATCTACTGGACCGACTGGACCGGAAGCGATCAGGACAGCGGCGCCGGCTTCATCGGCAGCGGGACGATCACCACCCCGACCTCCACGGTGACCGTCACCTATACCAACCCCCAGGGCATCGGCTTCTATCAGACCTCCGGTGGCACCTACTATTACAGCAACGGGAGCGATGGCCCTGCCGGCACCTCGCCTTACACCAGCGCCCAGGTCGACAACCGGCCGCCGACCACCGACATCGTGGCGCTGCAATATGCCGGCACCCAGTCACTGGTGTTCTCCCAGGCGATCGCCAACCCGGTGTTTGCCTTCGTCAGCCTCAACGGCAACGGCTACGGCTTCGACCAGGACTTCGACATCCTCAGCTTCGGTGGAGCCG
>JAKLLM010000093.1 GCA_023150125.1 Zoogloea sp. | reverse complement strand
CGCCCAGGGCCAAGGCGCGCGCCGGGCTCTCAAGGAAACGCAGGGCCGCCCCAAGTTTACTTGACCCCCACGGGGGGTGGGCTGGGCGGAGCCCGGCCCTGGGGGCGCTTATGGCGCCCGGTAGTTGTCCTGGGTCATCAGGTCGACGCCGCACTGGAGGGTCTCGATCCAGTCGAGGAAGCGATTGACCATCACCTTGCCCTCGAAGCGGCAGCCGTGCTGCGGCACGATCATCTCGACGTCCAGCTGACGCACCATGTTCACCCAGAAGCGGCAGATCTTGTTGGAGATCATGTAGCGGCGGTGAAAGCCGATCATCGTCAGCAGGTGGTCGTCGAAGTCGCGCACCGGCTGGGCCGCCTGGTCGTGGTCGACCAGCGAGGCACCCATGTCGCCCGAGAAGAGGATCTTCGAGACCGGGTCGTAGAACTGGAAGTTGCCCTCCGAGTGCATGAAGTGCGCCGGCACGGCCTTGATCTTGCTGTGGCCCAGGGGGATGTTCATGCCCTCGTCGGGGATCCCGAGGATACGGTGGGTGTAATCCTTGCCGGTGGTGAAATGGGGAATGAAGCGCGTCCACAGGCGCGAGATCATCACCTTGCAGTGGGTCGCCACCATCCACTTGTTGAGGGACGCGATGATGTCCGGGTCGGCGTGGGTGGCGAAGATGTAGTCCAGGTCACGCGACGGGAAGAAGCGCTGCATCGCCATCAGCAGCCCGGAGTAAGTCATGTTGCCGCCCGGATCGATCAGCGCGCCGTGCTGGCCGTCGACGATCAGGAACTGGTTGCACTGGACCGCATGATCCGCCTCCTCGTCCACCAGATCGTAGAAGGCCAGACAGGCATGGGTTCCGTTGTTGAAGAGTTCGACGGCCATGGGGGCAGGAATTTATGAGTTGTAATGGTTCGCAACTTTAGCCGACTCCCACTGCCCAATCCAGGCAAGCACCGACGAGATTGACGCTAATCAAACTAATTCCTCGTCACCTTTCTGCTTTTCGGGTATTTTTTCAATTTTGCTTTGCACAAAAAGAGGCGCGTCCTTGAGCAGATCACTCCTTACCCTGGCCCTTCTGGGCGGCCTTGCCCTCCTCCCCGCCGTCGACGCCCTGGCCCTCGATCAGGGCGCGGCGCGCAAGGCTTCCGGGCAGCAGGCGGTGCCCTTCGGCGGCGCGTATTCGCCCACCCAGGTCGGCAAGCGCCCCCAGGATCTGCAGCGCCCGGGCACGGGTAATTGCGGCCCCCGGGCCAAGGCTGGCGCTTCGGGCCGGGTCACCCGTCAGGACGCGTCCGGCAAGGTCCATGTATTCAACGACACCGCCGGGCTCTCCAACCGCAACGGCAACATCTACGGCGACTGCAACAGCCCCCGCCTCACGATGCGCCCCGGCAGCAAGACGGCCAAGCCGGCCACCGCCTACAACCGCAGCACCAACACCCTCAAGGCGGCCCGGGACGGCTACATCAACCGCTCGGCCACCAGCTCGATGATGCCTCGCAAGGCCCCGTCGATGTACGACCCGGCCACCGGCGTCCTGCGCCCGCCCAAGAAGCTCAACGACTACCAGATCTACCAGCAGTAAACGCAACGCGGGGACGCGCCCTCCGGCCCGCCCCCGCGTGGTCTGCAGGCGGGGGCCGAGAGCCCCCGCATGGCCCGATCAGTTGCCGTTCATCGCCAGCATCAGCTGGTTGATGCGCTTCACGAAGCTCGCCGGGTCGTCCAGCGTGCCGCCTTCGGCCAGCAGGGCCTGGTCGAACAGCACCGCGGCCCAGTCCTCGAACTGCTTGTCCTCGTACTTGAGACGCAGCACCACCGGGTGGGTGGGGTTGATCTCGAGGATCGGCTTGGAGATCGGCATGTTCTGGCCGGCGGCCTTCATCAGGCGCGCCAGGTTCATCCCCATGTCGTGTTCGTCGGCCACCAGGCAGGCCGGCGAATCGGTCAGGCGGTGGGTGACGCGGACTTCCTTCACCTTGTCGCCCAGGCTGGTCTTCATCTTGTCGAGGAGGTCCTTGAGCTCGCCGGTTTCCTTCTCGACGGCGGCCTTGTCCGCTTCGTCTTCCAGCGAACCCAGGTCGAGGCCGCCCTTCGCAACCGAGGCCAGCGGCTTGCCGTCGAACTCGGTGAGGTTGCCGACCACCCATTCATCCACGCGGTCGGACAGCAGCAGCACTTCGATGCCCTTCTTGCGGAAGATCTCCAGGTGCGGGCTGTTCTTGGCGGCGTTGAAGCTGTCGGCGGTGACGTAGTAGATCTTGTCCTGGCCTTCCTTCATGCGGCCGATGTAGTCGGCCAGCGACACGGTCTCGTCGGCGGTGTCGGCCAGGGTGGAGGCGAAGCGCAGCAGGCCGGCGATCTTCTCCTTATTGGCGTGGTCTTCGCCGACGCCCTCCTTCAGCACCTTGCCGAACTCTTTCCAGAAGGTGGTGTATTTGTCCTTCTGGTTCTCGGCGAGGTCTTCGAGCAGGCCGAGGACCTTCTTGGTGCAGCCGGCGCGCAGGGTGTCGATGTCCTTGGATTCCTGCAGGATCTCGCGGGACACGTTGAGCGGCAGGTCGTTGGAGTCGACGACGCCGCGCACGAAGCGCAGGTAGAGCGGCATCAGCTTCTCGGCGTCGTCCATGATGAAGACGCGACGCACATACAGCTTCACGCCGTGGCGGGCAGTGCGGTCCCACATGTCGAAGGGCGCGTGGCCGGGCACGTAGAGCAGCTGGGTGTATTCGTGGCGGCCTTCCACCTTGCTGTGGGTCCAGGCCAGGGGCTCTTCGTAGTCGTGGCCGACGTGCTTGTAGAACTCGGTGTATTCCTCGTCGGTGATGTCCGCCTTGGCGCGGGCCCACAGGGCGTTGGCCTTGTTGACGGTCTCGTCCTCGTCGGTGACGACCTGCTCCTTCTTCTCCTCGTCCCACTGCTCCTTCTTCATCACGATGGGCTGGAGGATGTGGTCGGAGTACTTCTGGATGATCGAGCGCAGCTTCCACGACGACAGCAGGTCGTCCTGGTCCTCGCGCAGGTGCAGGGTGATCTCGGTGCCGCGGGCGGCCTTGTCGATCGGCTCGACGGTGTATTCGCCGGCGGTGTCGCCGGTCATCGAGCATTCCCACTGCACGCCTTCGGCGGCGGCGAGGCCGGCCCGGCGGGTGCGCACGGTGACCTTGTCGGCGACGATGAAGGCCGAGTAGAAGCCCACGCCGAACTGGCCGATCAGGTGGGCGTCCTTCTTCTGGTCGCCGGTGAGCTTGCCGAAGAACTCCTTGGTGCCCGACTTGGCGATGGTGCCCAGGTTGGTGACGACCTCGGCGCGGCTCATGCCGATGCCGTTGTCGGAGATGGTCAGGCTGCGGGCGGCCTTGTCGTAGGCGACGCGGATCTTGAGCTCCGCGTCGTCCTCGAACAGGGCGCCGTTCTCGAGGGCCTCGAAGCGCAGCTTGTCGCAGGCGTCGGAGGCGTTGGAAACCAGTTCGCGCAGGAAGATCTCGCGGTTGGAGTACAGCGAGTGGATCATCAGGTGAAGCAGTTGCTTCACTTCGGCCTGGAAGTTCAGGGTTTGCGCGGCGGCTTGCTCGACGGTCATGAAACGGACTCCAAGGAAACGAAAGACAAAGCCCCATATGGGTGCGCCCCGCCCGGTTTCAAGAGCCCGCGATCACGCGCGATTCACTCGTAGCGGATTTCCAGCACCTCGATCTCGCGCAGCCCGGCCGGGCTGGCAAAGCGGATCACGTCGCCCTCGCGGGCCTTGAGCAGCGCCCGGGACAGCGGCGCGATCCAGCTGATGCGCCCCTCCGAGGCGTTGGCCTCGTCGACGCCGACGATCTGGTAGGTCTGCTCGTCCTCGCCATCCACGTCGCAGACGGTGACCGTCGCACCGAAATACACCTGCTCGGTGTTCTCCTGCTCGGAGGGCGTCACCACGATGGCGGTCTCGAGGCGCTTGATGAGGAAGCGGATGCGCCGGTCGATCTCACGCAGGCGCTTCTTGCCGTAGATGTAGTCGCCGTTCTCGGAGCGGTCGCCGTTGGAGGCCGCCCAGCGGATGGTCTCGACGAGGCGCGGGCGCTCGTCGCGGACGAGCTGGTCGAGCTCGAGCTTGAGGGTCTCGAAGCCACGCCGGGTCATGTAGTTGCGCGTCCCCGGCGGCAGGCTCGGCGCGCCGGGCGGGGCGTCGTCGTCGTCGCCGTCGCTTTCCTTGACGAAGGCCTTGTTCATGGTCGGTGTTCTCCCCACGCGTCAAACAGGGCCGCCATGTTAACGCACTCGCGGCGCTCCGCGCGCCGCAGCGCTCAAGCTCTCTTCGCCACGCGCCGGACCAGGCCGGCGACCTCGCCCCCGAGGGGGTGGCGGAAGAGCAGCAGCCCGAGGCCCCAGCCGAGCGCCGCGGCACTCACGGAGCCGAGCACCTCGACCAGCAGGCTGCCCCCCGTGAAGGCCAGGCGAAACGCCGCACAGCCCGCAACCGCCAGCAGCGTGACGTACAGGGAAGGCGCCACCGCCAGCCCGATCTGGCCCAGCCGCATCCCGAGAATGCGGCCGAGCACCACCAGCGTGTAGGTGGTGATAACGACCTCCCCGATCGCCAGCCCCCAGGCCACGTGGGTGAGGGACACGAAACTGCCCAGCAGGACCAGCACGACCTTGATCGGCTGGCCGACGAGATTGAAGCGCAGCGCGTAGCGGGCGTGCCCCATCCCGGCGATGACCGCCCCCGCGGTGTGCCCGACGCTGAGCAGCGCCATGCCGAGGCAGAGGATCCGCGCCGGCTCGACGGCGGCGTCCCACTGGCTGCCGTAGAGCAGGCGGACGATGGAATCCATCGCGACGGCCAGGCAGGCGAAGAGCGGAAAGCTGATCGCGCTCAGATAGCGCACGCTCTTGGTGAAATGGGGAGCAAGGTCTTCTCCGGCGCGGTGGCTCTGGGAGAAGAAGGGCATCAGCACCGGCAGCAGGCCCTCCATCAGGGAGCGGTAGGCCAGCCCGACGACGCCCTGGGCGCGGGACAGCAGCCCCGCCGATTCGATGCTCACGGCCTTGCCGACGATGATCTCGGGCGCCGCCAGCCCGAGCTCGTTGAGCATCGCCGAGGCCGAGAAACGGCCCCCGGTGCTCATCACATGCCGCCACTCGCCCAGCGTGGGGCGAAGCGAGGCGGCGCGCCCACCAATGAGCAGGGTCAGGGCAACGGTCACGGCGGTGGCCGCCACCGCCGCCCAGGCCAGGCCGATGAAGCCGACCCCGTGATAGCAGAGCGCGATGCCCAGCAGCGACTGGGTCAGCGAGGCCGCGAGGTTGATGCGGATCAGCTTGTCGAACTGCATGTTCCGCCGCAGCAGGGCGCCCGAGACCGAGCCGAGGGGAAGGATCACGAAGTTGAGGGCCAGCACGTTGAGCACCTCGCCGACGCCCTCCTCCCGGTAGAAGGCGGCCAGCGGCTCGCTCGCCAGCCAGGCCACGCAGGCCAGGAACCAGCTCATCGTGAGGGTGATCGTCCCGGCGGTGCGCAGCCGCTCGGGGGTGAGCTCGCGCTCCTGGATCAGGTAGTTCGAGATCCCCAGGTCGCGCAGGGCATGGGAGAAGGAGAGGACCAGGCTGCCGATCGAGAAGATCCCGATCTCGTGGGGCGACAGCAGGCGCGCGATCGCGATCGACGAGACGAACTGGATCACGAAGATGAGGTATTTCTCGCCGACGGAGAAGAGTATCGCGGTCTTCAGTTTGGCCATGGTTCCGGGAACGGCTTTGAATGCGCCCGAGGGGCGGGAGCCCTGCGCGACCGGCACGCGGCAGCCCCGGAGGAGGCGCCGCAGGCCTGGCCTGCCGGGTTGGCGGCCCGCCGCTGGGCGGCCGATCTGCGCTCAGTCGGCGCGGGGCGGGAAGAAAGCCTTCCCGGCGTGGATCAGGTGCTTCGGCTCGCCGGACCACTTCCACGCCTCGACGCAGGCCTTGAAGGCGGCGACGGGGCGATGGGTGCTGCGGTACAGCCAGCCCAGGTCGGACAGGTAGTGCACCAGGCGGCCGTTGAGCGCGGCGAAGTCGTCGGCCGCCATGCGCCCCTTCACCCGGGCCGCGTTCTCCTTGATGTAGAAGATCGCATCGACCAGGTACTTCTCGCGGTCGGCGGTGATGTTCGTCTCGTGCAGGCGGTAGGAGCCCATGACCTGCTCGGTGTAGACCATCTTGCCCTCCAGCGACAGGCTGATCCAAAGGAAGGCGTCGTCGCAGACCTTGAAGCGGGTATCGAAGCGGAGGGCGCCCTTCGGGATGCGGTCCATCGCGATCATGAGCGAGATCGTCGACACGGCGAGGTAGTGGATCGACTGGAAGGCGTAGAAATCGCGGTTGCAGATGTGCACGCCCGGCTCGACCTCGGTGAGGTACTTGCGGGCGTCGTTCACGAAACCGTCGAGGTAGCGCCGCGTGAAGCGGCCTTCGCCGTCGATCACGTTGACGTCGTGGAAGGCGCCGAAGCAGTCGGGGTGCTTCTGGAGCAGCTCAAGCAGCGTGGCGACCTTTTCGGGGTGGTAGAAGTCGTCGTGGTCCAGAAAGCACACGTAGCTGCCGCGCACGTGCTCGAGCCCCGTGTTCTTGGTGACGGCCGGCCGGCCGCCGCGCTCGGTGCGCTTGAACAGCCTCACCCGGTCGTCGACCCGGGCGTACTCCTCGATCATGGCCACAGTGCCATCGCTCGAGCAGTCGTCGACGATCACGAGTTCGATGTTCCGGTAGGTCTGCCCGAGCACGGACTCAATGGCTTGCCGAAGGTAGCGCGTGCTGTTGTAGCAGGCCATCACGACGGAAACGAGGGGCGAAGCGTTGTTCATTTGCAGATCTCTTGGGGAGGCGATGCGCGGCAGCCGGCCGACGCCCCGCGCTCAGGATTTCGAATAGGCGTCCAGGTAGCCGGCGGTCATTGCATCGCCCGAAAACAGGCGCGTCACCTTGGCCCGCATGGTGTCGGCCCGGCGCTCGGCCTCGGCGGGCGAATCGAGCACGACGCGCAGCGCCGCGGCCATCGCCAGCGGATCGCCCGCCTCGACGAGGAGGCCCTGGTCGGGCGACTCGACGATCTCGGGGATGCCGCCGACCCGGGTGGACACCACCGGCAGGCCGCAGGCACCGGCCTCGATCAGGACGATGGGCAGGCCTTCCCGGTGGGACGAGTGGGCCAGGCAGACGGCGTTCTGCATCAGGGCCGCCACCTGCCGCTGGGGCTGGTTCTCGAGGAAGAAAACCCGCTTCTCGAGCCCCAGGGCGGCCACCCGCTCGCGCAGACCGGCCAGCCATACGCCGTTGTTGGTGCCCCCGACGAAGACCAGGTTGAGCTGCGGGTAGGCCGCGGCGACCTGCGCGAAGGCATCGACGAGCACGTCCTGGCCCTTGTTGGACACGAAGGTGCCGACATTGAGGATGTACGGCTTGGCAACGGGCGACGCGGCCTCGTCCGCCCTGCCCAGGAAGCGCCCGATGTCGATCCCGTTGTAGATCACCCGCGGCTCGCCGCGGAACAGCCCGAGGGCCTTGATCTGGCCCGCCAGGGCTTTCGAGCAGGCGGTCACCTCGTCGACCTGCGAGGCGACGAAGCGCCAGGCGGTGCTGCTGGGGTCGACCGAGAGGACGTCCGAGCCGTGGAAGCTCAGCACGATCCGCCCCCGCCACAGGCCCAGCCGCTTGATCAGGGCCAGCGGGAAGACGTTGAGCGTCAGGTAGTGGAAGTTCACGACCGCGACATTGCGGCGGCGCAGCTCGCCGACGATCCGGGGGATGCGGCGCCCCAGCGTCACCAGGTAGCGGAGCGTCGCCACCAGGCCGCCCTCGGGCGGCTGGGGGAGGTTGAGATGGAGGAAGCGCCGCCCCTCGGCGTCGGTCTTGTCGCCCTCCTCGACCCAATCCTGGATGCCGATCGTCGCGAGCCCGGGCTGATGCCGCTCGAGGCCCCGCCAGAGGTTCTCGACGACCACATCCACGCCCCCCAGCAGATCGAAGTGGAAGGGCTGGAACAGCAGGACATTGCCCGGCAGGTGCCCGGCGCTGCGCTCAGACGGCATCAGCCCGGCCCGTCAGACCATAGCGCTTGCCGCTGCGGTTGGCGGTATCCATCATCAGCGCGTCCGCGTAGAACTTGGTGGCCCAGTTGGGGTACTGCCACGGGTGGTAGCCACCGTTGATCGGGTGGGAGCCCTTGATGCCGCCGACCACCGCCTTCTCGTCGCTGGCGAGCTGCTGGGTCTGCTTGACGAAGCCGAGGATGCGCGTGGTGGCGTCGCGATAGCGCGCGTCACCGGTGATCTGGAACAGGCGGCCCCAGTTGATGCCGAGCTGGCAGTCGCCGGTGAGGCAGGACCACTTGACGGTGGGCTTCCAGTCGGCGTCGAAGCGGCCCGGCAGGCGGCCGTCGGCCGGCAGCGCGGCCAGCATCGCGTCGCCGATCTTGCGGGCGGCCAGCATGAAGTCTTCGCGGCCGGCGTAGTCGCCGATCTCGAGGAGCCCGCGCATCGCGTAGGCGATGGTGTGGGTGAAGGGCTGGGCGTTGTCCTGCAGGCAGTTTGTCTCCAGCCAGCCGTTGGCCCGGGCCTGGGTCAGGGCCCATTCGCAGTTGCGCACGGCGGCGTCGAGGAAGCGCTTCTCGCCGGTGATCTGGTGGGTGCGGGCCAGGCTCCAGGCCGAGCGGGTGTTGTAGGTGTTGATGTCCTTGCCGGTCATCGGCGAGCCGAACTTACGCCAGCAGCCGTCGTCGTCCATGATGTCGCACAGCCAGGCGGAAGCCCGCACGGCGGCGTCGCGGTAGCGCTCGTCCTGCTCCTCCTCGAAGGCGCGGACCCAGCCGAAGATCACCTGCCCGGTGTTGAACACCGTCGGCTTGTCGGAGTCGCCCAGGGCGCCGGCCAGCACGCCGCCGTCGGGCAGCTGGATGTCGATTTCCCAGTCGGCCATGCGGCGGGCGCGGGCGCGGCTGTCCTCGTCACCGGTGATCGCGGCGTAGCGGTACATGGTGGGAATGATGTAGCCGGTGGTCTCGGGGTAGGACGGCGCCCAGCGGCGCGAGCGCACCAGCCAGGTCTGGGCCACGCCGCCGTTGCCGGTGACGTCCTGGGCCTGCTTGAGCCAGGCGATCGCCGCGTCGAGGTGAACGCGATTGTCGGCGGGCTGGGTGAGCCCGATTCCAAGGGAGTCCTTCAGGACGAGGCGCTTCTGGCGGATGGTTTCACTGATGCTCATGGCAAGTTCCAGGATTGATACGTTGAATTCTGGGAGGTCAGGCCGCGACGGCCGCCTGCGGAGTGTCGAAGAAATGCCCGCCGCCATCGACGAAACGCCGGGATTCCCGGCTGTGGTCCCGGGCGCGGATCCAGCTGAGGCGGGTGTGGCCGATGTCGCCGGTGTGCAGCACGCCACTCCGCGTGAGGTGGTCCACGAGGCGCGACTCACGGCGCAGGCGGTTGGCCTCCGGCGACAGCACGCGCACCGGGCAGGTCAGGCTCTGGCCTTCACGGTCGATCACCACGCCTTCCAGGGCGACGGGTTCGTAGAGCGCGCAGGGCAGCGTCGCCTCGAGCTGGTCTTCAACAAAGTGGGTGTAGGTGAAGCTGGAGAACGGCGCATCGAAGCCGAGGATCAGCGCGTCCCGCTCGAGCAGGCGGGCGAAGGGCGATGCGGCGCCGAAGGGCCGGTCGGTGGCCTCGTGCCCAGCGACGAAGGCCTCGGCATCCGCGCCCCAGGCCAGCAGCGGGTGGGTCGGGCTGAGGCTGCGGCGGACGTTCTCGCTGCGCCGGAAGACCTCGCTCACCAGCCCCATCATCGACGGGCTGCGCAGCACGTTCATCGGCTTGCCGCGGGCGAGCCACTGGCTGGAGCTCATGTTGTGGTAGGGCATGGAGGTCATGACCAGCAGGCCCTCCTCCCCCACCGCCTTCTTGAGCGCCCGCACCAGATCGGCGGGTTTGCCGCGGAAGCCGTTGTGGGCGAGCCACGACGAATGCACCATCAGCGTGGAGCCCGGCCGGACGCCGATCCGCCCGAGGCGGGTGATCAGCTCGTCCGGGCCGTAGGCCCAGATGGTGCGGGCCGCGGTGTCCTTGGCCCATTGCTTGATTGCCGCCAGCTTCATCGCGCCCCCTTCCGCCCGTCGACCACCTCGTCGAGGAGCCGGGCGAGGCGCTTGGTGATGGCCTTGCGGTCGAACTGGGCGAGGTATTCGTCGTCGGAGTCGAGCTGCTCGGGCACCGGCTTGTGCAGCCACTCGCGGAGCATCGCCTCGCAGGCCTCCGCCGACTCGGCGGGCACCGCACGCCCGAGCCGGGCGCGCTCGATGATCTGCTGGGTCGCACCGGGGTCGCAGAGGGCGAAGATCGGGCGCCGCACCGAGACGTACTCGAAGAGCTTGCCGGGGATCACGCCGTCGGAGGTCTCGCCGGTGTCGACGATCAGCAGCAGGTAGTCGCAATTGACCTGGGCGTTCATGGCCTCGGCGTAGGCGACGTCACCGGCAAAATCGTAGAGATGGGCGATGCCGTATTCGGCGAGGATCTGGTCGTAGCGCTTGCGGATCGCCGGCTCGAGGCCGCCGAGGATGCGCACCCGCACCTTGCCGGCGAGGGCCGGGTCGGTCCGGTGGATGCGCCCCAGCGCTTCGGCGAAGGCAT
>JAKLLM010000092.1 GCA_023150125.1 Zoogloea sp. | reverse complement strand
GGCCTGGGCGGCCTGGTGCTGCCGGCCCGGGCCGTCGCGGTGGCCGGCAGTGGCGCCAGCGGGGCGGTGCCTGCGCCGCCGGCTCCCGCAGCGCCCATCGCCCAGCTCACGACGGAGGGCGCCCGATGAATCGGGCCGGCGCTGCGCCCGCGAGCTTCTTCGGCAAGCTTCCCACCCGCGGCGACTTCGTCAAGGGCGCCGGCCATCATCCCTTGATCGGCACGCTCGACGGCTGGGTGTCGGGGGCGATGGAGCTGATCTACGCAGACCCGGGCTGGAAGGCTGCCTACGATGCGGCGAGCCCTGTCGATTTCGCCTTCGTCGGCGCCCGCAGCGGGGTGTCGGTGGTGGGCCACCTGCGGCCCAGCGTCGACGCCTCCGGCCGGCGCTTTCCCTTCCTCGCCGCCGCGGCGGTGGAGCGGGACGACACCCTGATGTTCCGCTGCGCGCCCTGCGGCCTCGTCGAGGCCTGGGCGCAGCTGGCCCGTTGCGCCCAGGCCGCGGTCGCAGGGGCGGCGCCGGCAGCCTGGCAGGGTGAGCTCGAGGCCGTCGATTGCGGCGCGCTTTTCGATGCCGCGATCCAGGGCGACCCCCTCGGAGCCTTCGTGCGCCGCACCCAGCTCGCGGGCCTCGCCGAGATGCTGGGCACGCGGCCCGACGCGGTCGCGCGGGTGATCCTGGCGATCGGCCTGCTGATGCGCCCGGCCCTCGGCCAGCCCACGACCGGCATCGACAAGGACCTGATCCTGCCGCTGCCCGCCGAGCCGCTGGCGGCGCGCCAGGTGGCCGGCCTGTGGCTGTACCTGGTCAGCGCCTTCCTGCGCCGCAGCGGGCTGGAGCTGCAGGTGCTGGTCCCCTGCGGCGCGGTGCCGGCCCGGTTGTACATCGGCTTCCGCGGGGCGGCTGCCGACACCTTGCAGAATGCGCTGGTGGTGCCGGCTGCCGCCCAGGCCGTCAGCCTGGTTGATCCGGAGTGGATAGACACCCAGCCGGCGCTCACCCGCGAGCACGGCGTCGCCCGGCTGGCGAGCTACCTCGCCCGGCCCGGCATCGGGCTCGAACTCGTCGTCACCAGTTTCCGCGAAGTTTTCCTGGGGGAATGAGCATGAAGATCCACGCCATCCTGGCCGCCCTGCTGCTGCACCTCGGCCTGCCGGTGCTGGCCCAGCCCGACGAGGCCGGCAAGCTGATCGCCGCCGGCACGGTGCCCGACGAGGCCGCCCGCGCCGCCATCCTCGGCAAGCTGCGGGCACTCTACGGCGCTGCCAACGTGGTGGACCGGCTCGAGGTGGGCGGCGTCGTGCCGCCCCCCAACTGGGCCGACAACATGACCCGCCTGCTCTCCGAGCGGCTCCGCCAGGTGCACGGCGGGCGCCTGCAGGTGAGCGGCACGCGGATCGCCCTGCAGGGCAACGTGGCCAACGAGGCCCTGCGCCAGCAGGTGGTCTCCGAGATGGCGACGGTGCTCAACCCCACCTACACCATCGACAACGGCCTGGTGGTGGCCGGCGGCGGGCAGGGTGTGCTCGACAAGACCCTCTCCAACCGGGTCGTCGAGTTCGAAACCGCCTCGGCCAGGCTCACCCCGGCCGGCAGCCGCATCCTCGACGAGATGGCCGAGGCGATCAAGCGCATCGGCTCGCCCCAGCTGCAGCTCATCGGCCACACCGACAGCGCCGGCCGGCGCGAGGCCAACGTCGAGCTCAGCCTGGCCCGCGCCAACAGCGTGCGCGCCTACCTGATCGACAAGGGGATCCCCGCGGCCTCGCTCACCACCTCCGGTGCCGGCCCCGACCGGCCCCTCGGCAGCAACGACACCGCCGAAGGGCGCGCCCGCAACCGGCGCATCGAGTTCCGCCTGAACGGCTGACCCGGCGCGGCCGGCCGTGGGGGGCTGCGCAGGGCCCGGCCCAGAATGGTCAGCATCGGGATGGGCAGGGTGTCCGTGCATATCTGGGCATCATTAATCCTGGCTTAAGCCTGGGTGTCGATAATCGAGCGACACATCCCCCAGCAAGAAAAACCAGGAATGCGAGGACTCCCCATGCAGAAGCCTTCAACGTGCGCCCGGCCCCCGTGGCCGCAACTTCTCGGCTGTGCCCTGGCCGTCACCCTCACCGCCTGCGGCGGTGGCGGGGGCGGCGGTGCCGACACCAGCAGCCCGGCCTCGGCCACCACCCTTTCCGGCACCGCCGTCGATGGCTACCTGCAGGGCGCGCGGGTGCTCCTCGACGTCAACGGAAATGGCCTCGCCGACGCGGGCGAACCCACCGCCACGACCGACGCCAACGGCCGCTACCGCCTCGACTACAGCACGCTGTCGAGCCCCATCGCCGGCATGCGGGTGGTCGTGACGGGCGGCGTCGACACCGACACCGGCAATGCCTTCACCGGCATGCTGACGGCCCGCGCCGATGGTGCCCAGGCCGGCCAGCTCGTGTCGCCCCTCACCAGCCTCGTGGATGCCCTGGTGGCCGAGGGGTTCAGCCTCGACGCCGCACGGCTCAAGGTGGCGGCGGCGCTCGGCCTGAGCGTGGCCGACCTGGCCACCGACCCGGTTGCGGCGCTCGCCAGCCAGCCGGCCCTGTACACCCGCCAGGCGGCCCTGCAGCGGGCCGTGCAGCTGCTGGCCAGCGCCGAACAGGGCGGCGCAAGCGCCCACGAGGCCAGGGAGCGGGTGCTCCGCCAGCTCGCCACCGTCATCGTTGCCCAGAGCAGCCCCGCCACCGTGGGCGAGCTCGTCGCCCGCGCCAACCTGAGCCAGGCCAGCGCCGGCCGGGAGCTGGCCGATGCCGTCGAAGAAGCCCTCAACGAAGCCCTCCGCAGCCAGGGCGGCCGCGCCAGCGCCAAGGCCAGCCTGAAGGCCATGGACCAGATCCGCGTCGAGATGGAAAGCTCCCGCGATTACAGCCTCGGCCGGGCGGCCACCCGCCTCGACGAGCGCAACGGGGGCAGCGCCTACAGCGCCCTGGCCGGTCGCGGCGGCAAGGCCGAGGCGATCAACACCTTCACGCGGCGGGCCGGCACCGCCACCACGGTCAGCCAGCCGGCCAGCACCGCGGGGCGCCTGCTGGCCTCCAACTGCTTCCAGTGCCACGGCACCGGCGGGGTCGGCGGTTTCGACCGGATCCGCGGTTCGGATGCCGCCGAGGTGAGGGACTACCTCCGCAAGCCCGCCCGCAGCGACATCATGGCTGCCCACGCCCAGGGCTACACCAGCGCCCAGCTCGACGCCATCATCGCCTACCTCAAGCAGTAAGCACCGGAGACCTCAATGCCCATCAAAGCCATTCCCTCCCGTCGCCGACTGCTGATGCTGGCCGGTGCCGCCCTCGGCACCGGCATGCTCGGTGGCCTCGGCCGCCTGGCCCTTGCCGATTCGGACGACGACGACAGCGACGACCACTATGAAGAAAGCGCCAATACCAGCTTCACCCCCGCCAACACCGGGCTCAATGCCCGCATCGTGGTGGTCGGCGGCGGCATGGCCGGCGCGACGGCCGCCAAGTACCTGCGCCTGTGGGGCGGCACCGGCCTGCAGGTGACCCTCGTCGAGCCGGCCGCCCGCTACACCTCCAACATCATGAGCAATCTGGTGCTCAACGGCAGCCGCAACATCGCCACCCTCGACTACGGCTACGACAGCCTCGCCGCCAAGTACGGCGTGGCGGTGAAGGCCGCCCGGGTCGTCGCCATCGACGCCGCGGCCCGCACGGTGGCGCTGTCCGACGGCAGCAGCCTGCCCTACGACCGGCTCGTCCTCGCACCAGGGGTCGAGTTCATCGATGCCTACGGCCTCACCCAGGCCGACTACGCCACCCGCACCCCCCACGCCTGGCAGGCCGGCCCCCAGACCAGCCTGCTGGCCAGCCAGCTCGCCGCGATGCAGGACGGCAGCTTCGTGCTGACCATCCCGAAGATGCCTTACCGCTGCCCGCCGGGCCCCTACGAGCGGGCCTGTCTGGTGGCCGACTACCTCAAGACCTACCGCGGCGCCGGCTCCCGGGTCATCGTCCTCGACGAGAACGCCACCATCCAGGCAGAGCGCGAGACCTTCACCCATGCCTTCGGCGTCACCCACGCCGGCGTGATCCGCTACGAGGCCGGCGTGACCGGCATCCAGATCGACCCGCTGATGCGGCGCGTGAGCTACCTCGACGCGGTGGGCAACCCGTGGGTGATCGACGCCCAGGCGGTCAATCCGATCCCGCCGCACCGCGCCACCGGCTCCAGCCCCGGCGGCTGGCTCGCCGCGGCCGGGCTCAACAACAGCGCCGACGGGCGCTGGTGCGTGGTGGATGTGCTGAGCTACGAATCCACCGCCCGGCCCGGCATCCACGTCATCGGCGACGCGGCCAGCTGCGGCCTGCCCAAGGCCGGCCACGTGGCCAACCAGGAAGCCAAGATCTGCGCCGACGCCATCGTCCGCCTGCTGGCCGGCCAGCAGCCCGACCCGGCACCGGTGGCCAACTCGGCCTGCTACTCGCCGATCACCGCCGGCACCGCCTCGTGGCTCACCGCGGTGTATCAGTACGACGGCGCCAACCGCAAGATGGTGCTGGCCGCCAACGGGGGCAACACGGTGGGTGCCACGGCCATCGAATCGGCGAGCGTCAGCAGCGGCAACTTCCGTCAGATGACGACCTGGTTCAACACGCTGATGGGCGACAGCTTCGGCTGATCAGGCCGGCCTGTGGGGCGGCAGGTGCACCTCCACCTGCAGCCCCTGCGGCTGCCCTGGCGCGTCGTTCAGGGAGATCGTGCCGCCGTGGGCCAGCACGATCTCCCGCACGATGGCCAGGCCCAGCCCGCTGCCCACCGTGTCGGCGGAATCCAGCCGGAAGAAGCGCAGAAAGACGTTCTCCCGCTGGGCGGGCGGAATGCCGGGGCCGTTGTCGCGCACCGTCAGACACACCGTGCCGTCGTCGCCCGTGGGGGCCGCCACGGCCACCGTGACCTGCCCGCCTTCCGGGGTGTAGCGGATGGCGTTGTCGATCAGGTTGGAGATCATCTCGCGCAGCAACAGGGGCTGGCCGGAGATGCTCAGGGCCTGCTCCGTGGCGCCCTCGTAGCCCAGGTCGATCTGCCGGCGTGCCGCCAGCGGCAGCAGCTCCACCACCATGTCGCGCGCCAGCACCGCCAGATCGACGGTCTGCGGCGGGGCGACCAGCCCGTTGACGGGTTCGGCGCGGGACAGGGACAGCAGCTGGTTGGTGAGCCGGATCGCGCTGCCGAGGCTGCGGTGGAAGGCCGCCACCGCCGGGCGCATCTCGGCCAGTTCGTGCTGGCGCAGGGCGTATTCGGCCTGGGTGTTGAGCACCGCCAGCGGCGTGCGCAGCTGGTGGGCGGCGTCGGCGATGAAGCGGCGGCGTGCCTCGACCATCCGCTCGATGCGGTCCATGTGCAGGTTGATCGCGTCCACCAGCGGCACCACTTCGCGGGGCAGGTCGTCGGCGTCGATGGGCGTCAGGTCGTCGTCCGGGCGGTTGCGGATGGCCTGGCCCAGGCGCTCGACGGGCTTCACGGCGTGGCGGGTGGCCAGCAGCGCCACGGCCAGCGCCACGACGATCAGCAGCGCCTTGCGCCCCACCTCGCCGAAAAACAGGCTCTGCACTACCTCCTGCCGCGAATTGGTCGTCTCGCCGAGGATCACCAGCACCGGCCTGGGAAACTCGGTGCGGTACAGCGGCTTCAGCATCGCCCCCAAACGCAGCGCCTGGCCCTTGTAGAGGCCGTCGTAGAACACCGCCACGTTGGGTTTCAGCTCGCCCGGCGGCGGCAGGCCGTCGTAGCCGGTGATCGTCGGCTCGCCCGGGTGGCCGACGCTGTAGAACACGCGGTCCGAGCTGCCGGCCTCGAACAGCTCCAGTGCCGAGTAGGGGATGTCGACCACGACCTCGCTGTCGGTGGCGTAGATGCGTTCGGCGATGCCCTTCAGGGACGCCGATAGCGAGCGGTCGTAGGCCTGGTTGGCGGCGGCCAGCGCGTCGCGGTAGCTGAACCAGGCGTCGATCACCAGCAGCGCCGACAGCACGCCCACCAGCCACACGGCCAGGCCCCGCTTGAGGCTTTTGGCCGGCAGGCGGTTGCGTGCCCGGGCAATCAAGCCGCCGCCTCGTCGGTGGCGGCGACCAGGTAGCCGAGCCCGCGCACGGTGGTGATCGCCACGCCGCTGCCCTCGAGCTTCTTGCGCAGGCGTGAGACGTAGATCTCGATGGCCTCCGGGCGGGCGTCCTGTTCCATGCTGAACAGCTTCTCGAACAGCGCGTCCCGCGAAACCGGCCGGCCGATGCGGCCGAGCAGCGCCTCGAGCACGGCCAGCTCGCGCGGGGTCAGCGACAGCGGCAGGCCCTTCACGGTGGGCAGGCGGCTGACGGTGTCGAAGGCCAGCGCCCCCAGGCGCACCACCGGGGTCTGGCCGGCGGAGCGGCGCAGCAGGGCCTTCAGGCGGGCCTCGAGCTCGCCGAGTTCGAAGGGCTTGGGCAGGTAGTCGTCGGCGCCGAGGTTGAGGCCGCGGATGCGGTCATCCACCGAGCTGCGGGCGGTGAAGATCAGCACCGGCACCCGCGAGCCGCGGGCGCGCAGGCTCTTCAGCACCTCCAGGCCGTCCTTGCCGGGCAGCGACAGGTCGAGCAGCACGCCGTCGTATTCGCCGGTCAGCAGGTAGTGCTCGGCATGGTCGCCGCGATCGGCGATATCCACCGCGTAGCCGGACTGATGCAGGGATTTGGCCACCCATTCGCACAGCTCCGGGTGGTCCTCGACCAGCAGGATCTTCATCTTTTGTCTCCGTTTCGCCGGCTTGGGCCGGACTCTGTACAGCCATTGTTTCGTGCAGATCGACCGAAAGCAAATCGAAAGCTTGCCCGCCTCTAATGCGACCCCACCCGGCCTCGCCAGGCCGATGGCAGCTCGATAACAACCTCTCGGAGGAGACAATGCGTCACCACACCCTGCACCGGGCCATGCTGGCCTGCTTCGCCTCGCTGGCCCTCGCCGGCACCGTCCACGCCGCGCCGCTCGACGAACTGCGCGCCGAAATCGCCGCCCAGAAAGCCCGCCTCGAAAAGCTCGAAGAGCTGCTCCAGGCCACCGCCGCCACCACCAGCGCTGCCACCCGCAAAGCCGACGAGGCCACCAGGAAAGCCGACGAGGCCAGCCAGGCGGCCAAGGCCGCCGCCGAGCCGGCGAAGGGCAAGAGCCCGGGCATTCCGGCCGGCTTCAGCATCTACGGCATCGCCGATGCCGGCGTCGAGGTCGGCGACTACGGCCAGGGCACCAGGACCCGCGTGCAAAGCGGCCTCGGTTCGGCCAGCCGGCTGGGTTTCAAGGGCGAGCGCGGCTTTGGCGACGACCTGACGGCCTACTTCCAGCTGGAGGCCGGCGTGTCGATCGACAACGGCCAGAATACCGGCCATTCGAGCAACGTCAGCAACCCCGGCCAGGGCGCATCGTCGTCGGCCTCGGTCAACAGCACCGGCGTCGCGGTGTTCTCGCGCAACACCTTCGTCGGCCTCGCCAGCAAGACCTACGGCGACCTGCGCTTCGGCCGCGACTACGCGCCGATCTACTCGATCACCAGCGCCTCCGACCCC
The DNA here is from genome assembly GCA_023150125.1 of Zoogloea sp. Lineage (GTDB taxonomy): Bacteria > Pseudomonadota > Gammaproteobacteria > Burkholderiales > Rhodocyclaceae > Zoogloea. Next base: position 9,596 of record JAKLLM010000092.1, on the reverse strand, counting down.
TTCACCATCGGCGGCGCCACCGCCTTCCGCCTGTGGTCGTCGTCGGCCGCCAGCCGCTTCGACAACGGCATCTTCTACGCCTCGCCGAAGTTTGCCGGCGTCCAGGGCAAGCTCGCCTACAGCGCCGGCATGGAGAACAACAGCCGGGCCGACGTGGGCGTCAGCGGCGGTTCGGGCGGCGCCAACAGCAACACCGGGCCGGACGGCGAGGGCAAGGGCTGGAGCGCCAGCCTCACTTACGCCAGCGGCCCGCTGTTCATCGGCACCGGCTACCTGAGCTACCTCAAGATGGGCAGCGTCACCGCCCCGGCCACCGAGAACGCGCGGCGGACCTCGTGGAACCTCGCCGCCACCTACGACCTGAAGGTCGCCAAGCTGTACGCCCAGTACCTGCACGGCCAGGACACCCAGGACGGCGCCGCCACCTACAAGAGCCTCGACCGTGACGTGTGGTGGCTGGGTGTCGCCGTGCCGATCATGAAGCGCCACACCGTGCGAGCCGTGTATTCGCACCTCGACGACAAGCTGGCCACCAACCGCGATTCCGACCACTACGGCCTCGGCTACGAGTTCGCCCTCGACAAGCAGACCGATCTCTACGCTTACTACGCCAAGGTTACCAACCAGAACGGCGGCCAGAACTCGCTGTGCGCTGGCGGCACCTGCCAGGGCTACGACAAGGATTCCGGCCTGCCGGCCAACCACTCGCCGTCGTCGCTGATGATGGGTGCGCGCTACCGCTTCTGAGCGGCCGCGGGAAGACGCAAAGCCGGCCAAAAAACCGTCTTCCCGCCGCACCGAAAGCAAACCGAAAGCCGGCCTGACTAAATTGAACACCATGCCTCCGGTCCCGCTCCCCGGGCCGTCGCCGGAGGCCCAAAACAAAACAGGAGACAAGAAATGAACATCACCCGTCGCGGCCTGCTGGCCGGCTTCACCGCCGTGGCCCTCAACGCCGCCCTCGGCCTCGCCCCGGCCCACGCCCAGACCACCGCCGAGCTGGCCGCCGCCGCGCAAAAAGAAGGCAAGCTGGTCATCTACGGCGTCACCGACAACGAGCAGGCCAACCACCTGATCCGCGAATTCCGCAGCATGTACCCGGCGATCAACATCGAGTACAGCAACATGAGCACCACCGAGCTGTACAACCGCTTCATCTCCGAGACCGCCGCCGGCAGTTCGGCCGACGTAACCTGGTCGTCGGCCATGGATCTGCAGATCAAGCTGGTCAATGACGGCTATGCCCAGCCCCACAAGTCGGCCGAAACCGCCAAGCTGCCCGAGTGGGCCAACTGGAAGAACGAGGCCTTCGGCACGACCTACGAGCCGATCGGCTTTGTGTACAACAAGCGCCTGATCCCGGCCGCCGATGTGCCGCAGACCCACGCCGATTTCATCAAGCTGCTGAGCACCCAGACCGACAAGTTCAAGGGCAAGGTGAACACCTACGACCCGGAAAAATCGGGCGTCGGCTTCATGCTGGTCACCCAGGACAAGCAGGTCAACGCCGCCGGATTCGCCGACCTGCAGAAGGCCCTCGGCGCGGTGCAGGTGAAGGTGCAGGCCTCGACCGGCACGATGATGGAGCGCATCGCCTCGGGCGAGAACCTGATCGGCTACAACCTCAATGCCGCCTACGCCCTGACCCGCGCCCAGAAAGACCCGTCGATCGGCATCGTGATGCCCAAGGACTACACGCTGGTGCTGAGCCGCGTGATGTTCATCGCCAGGAAGGCCAAGAACCCCAACGCCGCCAAGCTGTGGCTCGATTTCGTGCTCTCGAAGAAGGGCCAGGAGATCATCGCCAACAAGGCCGACCTCTATGCCATCCGCCCCGACGTCGAAGGCGAGACCACCGCCAGCGGCCTCAGGAAGCAGCTCGGCGACGCCCTGCGCCCGGTGGCGATCAACACCGGCCTGCTCACCTACCTGGATCAGGCCAAGCGGCTCGAATTCCTGAAGCAGTGGAATAGCGCCGTCAAGGGCAAGTAAGGGCGCCGTCCCCCTGCGCCCCGGTGGCCGGCGACCTCCCGGCCGGCCACCTCCCCCTCATCCTTCCCGAGGTATCCCCATGCTCCAGACATTGCCCAGACGGGCGGTGGTGGCTCTGCTCGCCCTTTCCGTCTTCTTTCCGCTCGGCCTGGTGATCTACCAGAGCGTGCTGTCCGGCCCGTTTTTCATGCCGGCCGCAGCCCTGAGCCTGGAATCCTATGCCTTCATCGTCGATGACCCGGATTTCTGGCAGGCCGCCCGCAACACCATCGCCGTCGCCGTCGGCATGGGCGTCATCGCCATCCCGCTGGGGGCCATCCTGGCCTTCATCATGGTCCGCACCGATCTGCCCGGCCGCAAATGGCTGGAGATGCCGATCATGATCCCGATCTTCGTCTCGCCGGTGGTGCTCGGCTTCGGCTACGTGGTCTCGCTCGGCCCGGTGGGCTTCTTCTCGGTGTGGTTCGCCGAGATCTTCGGCAGCGTGCCGTGGAACATCTACTCGCTGACCTCGATCATCATCATCGCCGGCCTCACCCACGTGCCGCACGTCTATCTGTACTCCTCGTCGGCCCTGCGCAACCTCGGTTCGGATGTCGAGGAGGCGGCCCGCCTGACCGGCGCCAGCCCCTTCCGCGTCGCCCGTGATGTGTCGATCCCGATGGTCTCGCCGGCCCTGCTCTATGTCGGCGTGCTGGTGTTCTTCCTCGGCTTCGAGATCTTCGGCCTGCCGCTGATCCTCGGCGACCCCGAAGGCCACCTGGTGCTCACCACCTACCTCTACAAGCTCACCAACAAGCTCGGCACCCCGTCGTATCACCTGATGGCGGCGGTGGCGACCTGCATCATAGCCGTCACCTTTCCGCTGGTGCTGCTGCAGCGCGCGCTGCTCAAGACCGCCCAGCGCTTCGTGGCGATGAAGGGCAAGTCGGCCCGCCAGCGCCCGCTGGCCCTCGGCCCCTGGAAGTGGCTGGCCCTGGCGCTGATCCTCGCCTGGCTGTTCGTCACCGTCGTCGTGCCGGTGGCCGGCATCGCGCTGCGCTCGGTGGTCAGCAGCTGGGGGCAGGGCGTGAACCTGCTCGAGGTGCTCACGCTCGACCACTTCCATGGGAAACGATGATCCGCTCGATCATCAACTCCATCCTCATCGGCACCCTCGGCGGCGCGCTGGCGGTCGGCTGCTATCTCGCCGTCGGCCTCGCCACCCACCGCCAGAACGACGGCCTGTCGCGCCTCGTCGACTACATCGTGCTCACGCCGCGCGCCGTGCCCGGGCTGATGGCCGGCCTGGCGGTGTTCTGGGTCTTCCTCTTCGTGCCCTTCCTGGCGCCGGCCCGGTCGACCCTGTTCTCGGTGTGGTTCGCCTACGCCGTGGTGTGGCTGGCCTACGGCATGCGCCTGATCCAGAGCGCGCTGATGCAGGTCGGCCCCGAGCTGGAAGAGGCCGGCCGCCTGGTTGGCGCCTCCCGCGCCCGCGTGTCGCGCGACATCACCGTGCCGCTGATCCGCAACGGCCTGCTCGGCGCCTGGCTGCTGGTGTTCATGATCTTCGAGCGCGAGTACTCCACCGGCGTCTACCTGCTCTCGCCCGGCACCGAGGTGATCGGTGCGCAAATCGTCTCCCTGTGGGCCTCCGGCGCCGTCGATGTGGTCGCCGCCCTCTCCCTGATCAACATGGCGCTGGTCGGCATCGGCCTGGCTGTGGCGCTGCGCTTTGGAGTGAAACTTCATGACTGACAAGACCATCCTCTCCGTCGACAACCTCGCCCTGTCCTACGGCAGCAACCCCATCCTGAAGGGCGTCTCGATGCAGCTGCGCCGTGGCGAGGTGGTCTCGCTGCTCGGCCCCTCGGGCTCCGGCAAGACCACCCTGCTGCGTGCCGTCGCCGGCCTCGAGCAGCCCCACCACGGCAGCGTCAGCATTGCCGGCCGGGCGATCTACGACGCCGCCGCCGGCATCGACATCCCCGCCGAGAAGCGCGACCTCGGCCTGGTCTTCCAGTCCTACGCGCTGTGGCCGCACAAGACGGTGTTCGACAACGTGGCCTACCCGCTCAAGCTGCGCAAGGTGGGGCAGAACGAGATCACCCAGCGCGTGCATGCGGCGCTCAAGAACCTCGGCCTCGACCACCTCGCCGAGCGCTACCCGCACCAGCTCTCGGGTGGCCAGCAGCAGCGCGTGTCGATCGCCCGGGCGCTGGTCTACAACCCGCCGGTGATCCTGCTCGACGAGCCGCTGTCCAACCTCGACGCCAAGATGCGCGAAGAGGCCCGCGCCTGGCTGCGCAACCTGATCGTCGAGATGCAGCTGTCGGCGCTGGTCGTCACCCACGACCAGTCCGAGGCGATGGCGATGTCCGACCGCATCCTGCTCCTCAACGGCGGCGTCATAGAACAGCAGGGCACGCCGACCGAGATGTACGGCCAGCCGCAGACCTATTTTGTGGCCGACTTCATGGGCAGCAACAACATCATGAACGGCCGCATCGGCGACATCAAAGGCGGCGAGGCGCGCATCGACCTCGACAACGGCATCTCGGTGTGGGGCCTGCGCCGCACCAACGCCGCCATCGGCCACGAGGCCAAGGCCGTGATCCGCGTCGAGCAGGCCCGGCTGGCCGACGCCGGCGGCCACAACCGGGCGGAGCTCGACCTGGCCACCTCGATGTTCCTCGGCGACCGCTACGAGTATGTCTTCCACGCCGGCCCCGACCTGCTGCGGGCCTGGGGCAAGGGCCACGAGGCGCCCGGCCGGCGCTGGCTGGAGCTCCCGGCCGACGCGGTGTGGATCTTCTAGGCGCCCATCGCCTCCTCGCGATGACGGAAAGTCACCGCGCCTCGCGTCCCGCCCGCTCCTCCCCGGGCGGGACGCATTTTTTACGGTCTTGCGCATCCCCGTCTCCCCGTGAAAACCACGTCTTGTCTCCACCCTTCGTCCAGGCGCCGGCGGCTGGCCTGGACGGTGGCCGCACTGGCCCTGTCCGGCCTCGCCGGCTGGGCCGCGGCGGCTGCCCACCTGCCGCTGCCGTGGATGCTCGGCCCGCTGTTCGCCATCGCCATCCTGCGGGTCGCCGGCCTGCCGCTGCTGGCCTTGCCCGGCGGCCGTCAGGCCGGGCAGTGGGCCATCGGCACCGCCCTCGGGCTGTACTTCACGCCGGCGGTGCTGGGCGAGCTTGGCCGCCACACCCCGGCGATCGTGCTGATGGCGGGCAGCGCCGTGGTGTTCGGCATCGTCGCCGCGCGCCTGCTCGAGCGCTGGGCGCGGGTCACGCCGGCCACGGCCTTCTTCGCCGGGCTGCCCGGCGGGGCGTCGGAGATGGTGGTGCTGGCCGAGCGCCACGGCGGCCAGGTCGACCGCATCGCCGCGGCCCACGCCCTGCGCGTGATGCTGGTGGTCAGCGTCATCCCCTTCGCGCTGCACCACGGCGCCCGCGAAGGCCATGAAACCTTCCGCGCGCTGGCCGGGGCGGTGGACTGGCTGCGCTTTCCGCTGCTGCTGGCGGCTTCGCTGGCCGGCGTGGCGCTGTTTGCCCGCCTGCGCATCGCCAACGCCTGGGTGCTCGGGCCGCTGCTGTGCGTCGGCGGCCTGACCGCCGCCAACCTGCCCCTCACCAGCCTGCCCGGCTGGGTGGTCAATGGCGGCCAGCTGCTGCTCGGGACGGCCCTCGGCACGCGCTTCTCGCCCAGCTTCTTCCGCGCCGCGCCGCGCTTCCTGGGTGTCAGTGCCGGCGCCACGGTGCTCACCCTCGTGCTGTGCGCGCTCTTCGTGACGGCCCTCGGCGGGCTGATCCCCATCCCGGTGCCCTCCTTGCTGCTGGCCGCGTCGCCGGGCGGCATGGCGGAGATGAGCATCACCGCCCGCGAGATGCACCTCAGCGTGCCGCTGGTCACCGCCACCCACGTCCTGCGCGTGGTCCTGCTGACCGCCTGCGCGCCGCTGCTGTGCCGGCGCTATCTGGCCTGGCGCGGGGTGTCCGGCCCGGGCTGAGGCGGGCCGCCCGTTTTTGCCGATGTCCTGATCCGTCTGCCGGGCTTACCCGTTTCAGCTTCCGTTCATGTGGGGGCGTCGACAATGTCATCAACGTCTCGCCGAGGCGTCCCGACCCGAACCAGGAGATCCCCATGAAAGCCCTTTTTGCCCTGCTTCTCTGCGCCCTCTTTGCCGGCTCCGCCGTGGCCGGCCCCACCTGCAATGTGCCCCAGGAAAAGTGGATGAAGGAGGCCGAGCTCAAGGCCCGGCTCGAGGCCCAGGGCTACCAGATCAAGACCTTCAAGGTCAGCCAGGGCCAGTGCTACGAGATCTACGGCTTCGACAAGGCCGGCCAGAAGGTCGAGATCTACTTCGACCCTCAGACCGGCGCCGTCGTGGCGTCCCGCTGAAGCCCGCTTCGAGCGCGAGAGCCGATCATGAACCCGCTCCCCCCGACCGAGGCCGTCCGCGTGTGGGACCCCTTCGTGCGCATCTTCCACTGGAGCCTGGTGGCCTGCGTGCTCCTCAACTTTCTCGTCGAGGAGGGCGAGGCGCCGCACCAGTGGATAGGCTATGCCGCCAGCGCGCTGGTGGCGGCGCGCATCGTGTGGGGTTTCGTCGGCAGCCGCCACGCGCGTTTTGCCGACTTCTTCCCGACGCCGGCGCGGCTGCGACGGCACTTGGCTGCCCTGCTCGCTGGCAAGCCTGAGCACCACGTGGGCCATAATCCCTTCGGCGCGCTGATGATGCTGGCCCTGATGGCCCTCGTGCTGTCCCTCGGCCTCACCGGCTACCTGCAGACGACCGACATGTTCTGGGGCGACGAATGGCTCGAGGAGCTGCACGAAGGGCTCGCCGAGACCCTGCTCGGGCTGGCAGGATTGCATGCGGCGGCGGCCATCGTGGTCGGCCGCCTCGAGCGCACCAACCTGATCGGCGCCATGATCACCGGCATCAAGCTGCGTCGCGGGCGCTGACGATGCTGCTCGCCCTTGCCCTGTCCCGATGCCCTGCGAGGATTCACGCCATGAAATTCCTTCCCCACCTGTTCATCGCCGGCGGGCTCGCCTGCTCGGTGTCCTTCGCCCTCACTGCGGTGGCCGGCGAGCGGCCCCGGGTCGAGGAGGTCCGCCAGCTGCGGGAAGCCGGCAAGATCCTGCCGGCCGAGGAGATCCTGATGCGCAGCCGCAAGGCGCAGCCGGGCCAGGTGGTCGGGCTGGAGCTGGAGCGCGAGCACGGCCGGCTGGTCTACGAAGTCAGGCTGATCGACAACGCCAACAAGGTGCACAAGCTCGAGCTCGACGCGGCCACCGGCGCCGTGCTGCGTCACCGGGAGAAGTGAGCCATGCGCCTGTTGATCGTGGAGGACGACGACGCCCTCGGCCAGGGCCTGCGCAGCCACCTGGCGAGCCAGGGCTACGCCGTCGATCTGGCCACCAACGGCATCGACGGCGGCCACCTGGGCGCCACCGAGCCCTACGATGCGGTGGTCCTCGATCTCGGCCTGCCCGGCAAGCCCGGCCTCGCCGTGCTGCGCGACTGGCGGGCGGCCGGCAACCGGGTGCCGGTGCTGGTGCTCACCGCCCGCGACGGCTGGGCCGAGCGGGTCGAGGGCCTGCAGGCCGGTGCCGACGACTACCTGGGCAAGCCCTTCCACATGGAAGAGCTGGTCGCCCGCATCCAGGCCCTGCTGCGCCGGGCCGCGCCGGCCCAGGCGCCCCAGCTGCAGGTCGGCAAGTGGCGCCTCGACGAAGGCCGCCAGCGCCTGGTGGATGCCGACGGCCACGAGCAGACGCTCACCGCCACCGAGTTCCGCCTGCTGCGCTACTTCATGCGCCACCCCGACGTGGTGCACTCCAAGAGCCACCTGGCCGAGCACGTGTACGACTTCGACGCCGAGCGCGACAGCAACGTGATCGAGGTTTACGTGTGTCGGCTGCGCATCCTGCTCGGCAACGCGCGCATCGAGACCCGCCGCGGCCAGGGCTACCTGTTCCGCAGCCAGGCGTGAGGCGGCCGGCGTGCGCGCGATGAATTCCCTGCGGCGGCGGCTGTCGGTCACCCTGGCGCTGGTGCTGCTCGTCGCCGGCGCGCTGCTCGCCGTCAGCCTGCAGGATTTCCCGCGCCGGCTGGTCGAGGACTACGTGCTGTCGCGCCTCCACCACGACGCCGACCTGCTCTACGTGCGCCTCCTCGACGCCGCTGCCGCCGCGCCGGGGCGCGACATCGACCCGGCCATGCTGGCCGGCGTGGGGCCGGTGTATGAGCTGCCCCTGTCGGGGCATTACTTCCTGATCAAGCGGGGCGAGCAGCTCATCCGCTCCCGCTCGCTGTGGGACGAGGACATCGCGATGCCCGAGCTGGGCGGCGCGGTGGAGCGCGTGCAGCGCGGCGAGGGGCCGGCCGGGCAGGCGCTGCTGGTGTTCGCCGCGCGCTTCCCCGATGCCGGCGGCGGGCTGCCGGTGACGCTGGTGGTGGCCGAGGACGTCACCACCATCGACGCCGACATCGCCGAGTTCCGCATCAAGACCTTCGTCGCGCTGGCCGTTGCGCTCGGCCTGTTGCTGATCCTGCAGCGCCGCGTGCTGGTGCAGGGCCTGGCGCCCCTCGACGAGGCGGTGGCCGCCTGCCGGCGCCTGGAGCGCGGCGAGGTGGTGCCGATCGACGCCACCGCGCCGGCCGAGGTCCAGCCCATGCTCGATGCCGTCAGCCGGCTCGCCCACCACCACACCCAGCGCCTCACCCGCATCCGCCACGCGGTGGGCAACCTGTCCCACGCCCTCAAGACGCCGCTGGCCGTGCTGGCCCAGGAGGCCGACGAGATCGGCCGCCGCGGCGACCCGGCGCTGGCCGCCCGCCTGCACGCCCAGCTCGCCACCATGCGCGAGACGATGGAGCGCGAGCTGCACCGGGCGCGGCTGTCGGGCGGCGGCCCGGTGGGGTCGAACTTCGAGGTGCGCGGCCAGCTGGCGGTGCTCGTCGATGTGCTGCAGCGGCTGCACGGCGAGAGGCGCGTGGCGATCGAGCTGGAGGCGCCCGACGAGGGTCTGCCGGTCGACCGCGAGGACATGCTCGAGCTTTTCGGCAACCTGCTCGACAACGCCTGCAAGTGGGCCCGGGGCCGCGTGCGGGTGTGCGTCGAGCCAGCCGGCGCCGGCGGGCCGCTGGTGTTCAGCGTCGAGGACGACGGCCCGGGGGTGCCGGAGGCGCTGCTCGGCCAGCTCGGCACCGCCGGCCTGCGCACCGACGAGAGCCGGCCCGGCCACGGGCTGGGGCTGGCGATCGTCAGCGACATCGTCGCCCAGTACGGCGGCACGCTCCGCTTCGGGCGCTCGGCGGGCCTCGGTGGCCTGCGGGTGGAGGTGAGCCTGCCGATCGCGGGCTGAACGCCTCAGTCTCCGCCGGCCCGCTCTTCGACCCCGAGCAGCTCCTCGACCCGCAGCAGCGCCGAATCGTCCCTGACCACGCTGCGCAGCCATTCGTGCAGCGGCATGTTGCCCCAGCGGACGGCCTTCTCGGCCAGGTAGGCCACCGGGCTGTGGGGTTCGGTGCGGCGGAAGAAAGCGGCGATCTCCCCGAGCTGGCGCAGCGCCTCGTCGCGGCTCTGAGGCGGGCCGCCGGCCGCAGGGGCTGC
>JAKLLM010000091.1 GCA_023150125.1 Zoogloea sp. | reverse complement strand
AGACGTCCATCATCGTCACCACGCAGCAGAAGTTTGCCTGGCTGCTGGAGCGGATCGAAGCCGACCCGCAGCTCAAGCAGTTACGGGTGGCCTTTCTGATCGACGAGGCGCATCGCTCCCAGGAGGGACAGATGGGCGCGGCGATCCGCCTGCCCTTCCGCGACCCGCAGAGCCCCGATGAAGGTGACGTCGGTAGTGAGGACGCCGACGATGAGGACGAAGAAGACAAGCTGGCGCGCATCATCCGGGAGCACGACCGCAATCAGCTTTTCGTGGCCTTCACCGCCACGCCCTCCGCGGCAACGGTGCAGTTGTTCGGGGCTGCCTTCGACAGCTACACCGAAGCCGAGGCCATCGAGGAGGGCTATATCGTGGATGTGGCCGGACGCATCATCGCGTACAAGACCTTGTTCAACCTGCATTGCCCGATCGCCAGGCCAGACCAGACCTTTCCGCCAGGGGTGCTTGCCAAGGCCTTGATGAACGTCGCCTTCCAGGATGAAGAGCTGATCCAGTACAAGGCCGAGGTGATGCTGCGCATCTTTGAAGAGCAGGTGCAGCCGCTGATCGGCGGCCGGGCCAAGGCGATGATTGTGGCGACCTCGCGTGTGGCCGGGCTGCGCTACTTTGAAATCATCCGGGAGAAGCTCAGGGAGCGCGGCGCCGGGTTCAAGGTGCTGTATGCCTTTTCCGACTTCGTTCACCCCGTGACCGGAAAGACGGTGACCGAGTACGCGTTGAACGGGCTCGGGGCCGGGGAGCTGATCGAAGACCGCTTCGAGGGTGACGACCACCGCCTGATGGTGGTGGCCAACAAGTTTCAGACCGGGTTCGACCAGCCTCTGCTGGCGGGCATGTTCCTCGACAAGGTGGTGACCGACCGCAACGCGGTACAGACGGTTTCGCGCCTTAACCGCTGCCATGAGGGAAAGAACGATGTGGTGGTGGTGGACTTCACCAACAACGCCGCCAGGATCATCAAGGCTTTTGCGAAGTATCGCGAGGGGACGCCCTACGTGCCGGCCGAGCCCAATCAGGCGCAGTGCGTGCGGCTTTACCGGGAGATCCTGGACGCGGGGGTTTTCAGGCAGGAGAACGCCCGATCGTTTGCGGTGCTGGTAGCCGAGGGAAACGATGCGGCGATTCAGGCCGAGGTGCAGCTGCTGCGTTTGCACTTTCAGGCTGCCGTGGTGGAGCCTGAGGCGCGCAGAGCCTTTGTCCATCTGCTGGGTAGGTTTGTTGGCAGCTTTCACTTCTTGAGCTGCTTCTTTTCTTACGACTACGCACTGCGGGAATTCGTGGATTTCGCCGAGGTGGTGGGGCCCCAGCTCATCAAGGCGGGCACCGAGTCGGAATTGATGAAGCAGGTGCGGGCAACCACGGTTGTGCGGGCGAGCGTTCAGGAGGTCGGGACACTTACGCCGACCGAAGCCCTGCCGAGATCGAAGCCTCGAAGCGGCGGGGGAGGTGGCGGCTCACCACCGGAGCGGGTCTCCATCGACGACATGCTTGAAAAATTCCGCCAGCAGTTTCCCATTTCGGAAGACGAGGCCTTGTTCATTCGCCAGGTTACCGAAGAGAAAGCGAGCGATACCGGCATTCGGGCCACCGTGCTGAGCCATCACGGCGACTCGATCTTCCTGGGCGAGGTGTTCCGCAAGCAGGTGAAATCGATGATCCAGGCTCGCTACGGTGAGCTGGGGCGCTACGAAGAACTGACCGACGGGAAATACAATGACGACGGTGCCATTTTCGACATCATGGCGGTGACGGTGATAGCGCAACAGGCAGGGGAGGCGTACTACTGATCGTCGGGTTACGCTGTGCTAACCACGACCTGCTTCAAGCCCCCTGGGCTCGCCAGCCGCTTCTTCAGCCAGCGCATCAGGCTGCCGATGATGGGCAGGCGCTCGTAGAGCTCCTCGGCCGGGTCCCAGTAGTCGCGGTGCAGGCACACCAGGCCGTCGGTGTCGAAGCAGAGGTGGGTGACGCCGCGGATCACCACCGGGCGGCCGCGCAGGCGGAGATGGAATTCCCAGCCGAGCATGGCCTCGCGGCCGGTGAGGAGGCGGGTGGTGACCTCGAAGCGGGGCGAATCGACGGTGTCGAACATGTGCCGGAAGATGCCGGCGATGGCGGCAATGCCCACCACGTCGTTGAACGGGTCCTTGAAGCGGGCGTCGGCGGCGTACAGCCCGGCCAGCTGGTCGAGGCTGTCCGGGGACAGGGTTTCGTAGAAGCGCACGATGCCGGCAAGCGCCGCGCGGCAGTTGCCGGTGGGGTGGTCGGACGGCAGTTTCATGAGTTCCATCAGATTCCCCCGGAAGCCACTCGCGCTTCCGACATATGCCCCACGGACCCCTACAGGCCGGTGAGCCGGTGGATCAGGGCAAAATAAAGCCGCCGCGGCAAGAGGCGCAGCAGCTTCAGCACCAGGGTGAAACGGCGGGGGAAGTGGATCTCGAAATCCCCCCGGGCAAAACCGGCCAGCATGGCCTCGGCGGCGGCCTCGGGCGTCATCAGGGCCGGCATCGTGAAGTCGTTCTGGGCGGTCAGCGGGGTGGCCACGAAGCCCGGGTTCACCAGGAACACCGACACGCCCGCCGGCGCCAGGTCGAGGTACAGGGTTTCGGCAAAGTTGATCAGCGCCGCCTTGCCCGGCCCATACACGGTGGCCTTGGGCAGCCCGCCGTAGCCGGCCACGCTGCCCACCAGCGCCACCCCGCCACGGCCCTGCCGGGTGAACAGTGGCACGACCGCCGCCACCCCGTCCATCATGCCGATGAGGTTGGTGTGGAGGGTTTCGCGGATCACCGCCGGGGTGAGTTCGCCTGCGCGCAGGGGGCGGTAGGTGCCGGCGTTGAAGACCACCAGGTCGAGCCGGCCCCAGGCGGCCAGCAGGCGGTCGCGCACCCGCTCGAAATCGGCGTGGGATGTGACGTCCATCGGCTCGACCAGGGCCTCGCCGCCGCAGCTTGCGGCGACTTCTTCGAGGGCGTCGCGGCGCCGCGCCGACAGCGCCACCCACGCGCCCCGGCCGGCCAGCGCCCGGGCCAGCGCTGCGCCGATGCCGCTGGAGGCGCCGACGATCCATACCCGCTGGCCGTCCCAGCTGCGGATCGGCGGGTTGAGGGGGCGCAGGAAGCCCATCACCGCTTGTGGAACGACAGGGTGACGTCGCCCAGGTGGAAGCCCCACTTGCTCATCGCCGAGCGGTTGAGCATCACCTTGTCGTCCATCAGGAACATCCAGTCGTCGAAATCCACGTGGTAGACCTTGCCGTCGACGGGCAGGGCCAGCACGTAGCGCCAGCGCAGCGCGTTGCCGGCCGCCTCGCCGCGGGCCTCGCCCACCACGTCGTCGGCGCGACCGCTGTAGCGCCCGTCGCCCAGGTGGGTGATGGTCCACACCCGGCGCTGGGTGGAGCCGTCGGCGTAGGTGAAGCGCTCGTCGAGGGTGCCGGTGTCGCCCTTCCAGCTCGCGTCGATCACCACCTTGAAGCGCTTGACCACCTCGCCGGAGCGGTCCTGGAAGACACCGTGGGCATCCAGCGTGCCGTTGAAGTATTCGCGCAGGTCGAGGGCCGGGGTCTGGCCGCGGTACTTGTCGATCTCGACCGTCGAGCAGCCCCCCAGCCCGAAGAGGCCGAAGAGCGCGGTGAGGAAGGCGGCAATGCGTTTCATGGTCTGGCTCCGGGTAGCGCGGCCGAGGCCGCGTGAAGGGGGGAAGCTGAAGGCTCCAGGCGCTGCCGCCAGGCCCACAGCAAGGCCATCGCCCCCAGTTTCAGCACGATGGGGACGAAGGCATAGACAGCCGCCAGCGCCGCAATGGCGCCGGGATCACGGCCGCCCGGGCTGTAGCCGAGCAGCGCAAGCAGCGGCAGGGCCAGCCCGGCGGCCAGCGCCAGGTTGGCCTTGGTGACGAAGTTCCACCAGCCGAAGGCAGCCCCCGGCGCCGCGCGGGCTTCGGCCGGGCTCGCCGGGCGGGCCAGCAGGTCGGCCAGCAGCGAGGGGGGCAGCGCCAGGTCGGCCCCCAATGCAAAGCCCGACAACACGCAGATCAGCCCGTAGGCCCAGCTGTCGCCAACGCCGAGCAGGCCGGCCCAGGCGAACACCAGCACCGCCAGGCCCATGCCGGCCAGCCAGGCGCGCAGCTTGCCGAGCCGCCGGGCGGCAGCCACCCACAAGGGCAGGCTGCAGGCGGCGGCGAGGAAGTAGACGGCCAGGAAGAGCCCGGCAAGCTCGGTCGCCCGGAGCACGTCGGCCACGAAAAAGAGCACCGTCGCCGAGGGCACCGCGGCGGCGATGCCGTTCACCGCAAACACCCCCAGCAGGCGTAGGAAGTCGCCGTCCCGCAATGCCGCCGGCAGGCTGCCGAGCGAAGTCGCCGCAGCCGAAGAGGCAGGCGCCCGCGGTGCCAGCCCCAAGGTCCAGGCGGCAGCGCCGAGCAGCAGCGGAAGGAACACCCACGGCAGCGCCGCCAACCCGGCCGCTTCGCCCGCATTGCCAGCCAGCACCCCCGGCAGCGCCGCGGCCAGCAGCACGCCGACCAGCCCGAAGCCCTCCCGGCTCGCCACCACCCGGGTGCGCAGCTCGGGCGTGGGCGCCACCGCGGCGCCCCACACGGCGTAGGCGATGCTGGCCATCGAATAGCCCAGCGACACCAGCACCAGCAGCGCGAACAGCCAGCCCAGCCCGGCCCCGGCCGGCGGCGCCAGCAGCAGGGGCAGGCTGAGCGCGAGGAGCGCCAGGCCGCCCAGCAGGATGCCGCGGCCGCCGCTGCGGGCACCAAAGCGGTCGTTGGCCCAGCCGATCAGCGGGTCGGTGAGCGCATCCACCGCCCGGGCGGCGAGCAGCACGCCCCCCACCGCGGCCAGGGGCAGGCCCAGGCTTTCGGTGTAGAGGCGCGGCACATGCACGTACAACGGCAGCGCCGCGAAGGCGAGGGGCAGGCCGAGGGCGCCGTAGGCCAGCACCGCCCGCGGGGTGAGCCCGGCGGGCGTCATGGCCGTGCCAGCCCGAGCAGGCGCGCCCGCAGCTGGGGCTCGCGGGTGCGGGCGTCGAGCCAGATGCCGAAGAAGGCGCCGGCAAGCTGGGGGTCGTCGATGCGGGCAGTGAGCTGCCCCTGGTGCCAGAAGCTGGCGCCGCGGCCGGGCTCGTGGAAGCCGACCAGAGTGTCGCCGGGGGCCACCGAGGGCAGGGCCTTTTCGAGGAGGGGTTTCCAGCGGGCGAGGCGCCCCTCGTCGGCTTCGCCGAGGCGGCGGATCTCGTCGAGGCTGGCCGTCACCAGGGCCTCGCCGGAGATGCTGCGGGTGTAGCGCAGCGCGAGGGCGTAAGGTTTTTGCAGCGGCTGCACGGCACCGGCCGGGGGTGTGGCATCAACCCCGGGTTGAACCCACAAGGCGGCATCGTAGAGCTTGAGGCCGAACCAGCGCATCTCGCCGCTGCCGGCCATCTGCAACGCCCCCGCGGTGGCCAGCACGGGGCGGGGCAGGGTGACGGCCGCGGCCGGCTGGACCAGCACCAGCGCCCCCGCCAAGGCCAGGGCGCACAGGCCGGGGGAGCGCCGGCGGATCATCCGCGGCCGCCTTCGCCGGCGTGGGCGAACACGAAGTGATGCACGTCCACGTCGCCCGAGTTGAAGCCCGCCTCGCAGTAGGCCAGGTAGAAGCGCCACATGCGGATGAAACGCTCGTCGAAGCCCTGGGCGCGCACGGCGCCCAGCTGGGCCTCGAAGTTGCGGTGCCAGTGGGCCAGGCTGCGGGCGTAGTCGTGCCCGAAGGCGAAGTCGCCGACGATGGCGAGGCCGGCTTTGCGGGCCTGCTCGCCCACGCTCTTCGGGCAGGGCAGCATGCCCCCCGGGAAGATGTGGCGCTGGATGAAGTCGGTGCCGCGGCGGTAGCGGGCAAACAGCTCGTCGGCGATGGTGATGGCCTGCACCACGCAGCGGCCGCCGGGCTTGAGGCGGGCCGACAGCTGGGCGAAGTAGGTGGGCCAGAAGCGTTCCCCGACGGCCTCGATCATCTCGATGGACACGATGTGGTCGTAGCTGCCGCGCACGTCGCGGTAGTCGCACAGCTCCAGATCGACCTTGTCGGCGTAGCCGCCGCGCTCGGCCCGCTCGCGGGCAAAGGCCAGCTGGGCCGGCGACAGCGTGAGGCCGAGCACCCGGCAGCCGAACTCGGTGGCGGCGACTTCGGCGAAGCCACCCCAGCCGCAGCCGACCTCGAGGATGGTCTGGCCCGGCTTGGTATCGAGCTGGGTGAGGATGCGCCGGTACTTGCGCAGTTGGGCGGCCTCGAGGCTCTCGTCCGGGCTCGCGAAGACGGCGGACGAGTAGGTCATCGTCGGGTCGAGCCACAGGCGGTAGAAGTCATTGCCCAGGTCGTAGTGGGCCTCGATGTTGCGCTTGGCGCCGCTGCGCGTGTTGGCCCGCAGCAGGTGGGTGAGCCGGTGGCCGATCAGGCGCAGCACCCGCCCGTGGATGGCGTCGGCCAGCACCGCACGGTTCTGCGACAGCAGGGTGAGCAGGGCGGCCAGGTCGTCGGTGCTCCACTTGTCGTCCATCCAGCTCTCGGCAAAGCCGATGTCGCCGCGGGCCAGCACATCGTCGAAGACGGCGTGGTCGCGCACCCGCAGGTGGGCCACCAGCGGGCCGTGGCCGGTGCGCACGCGCACGCCGTGGGGCAGTTCGACGGCGAGGGCGCCGCCCTGCAGGCGGTCGAGCATCTCCAGGGCCAGCCGGGTGGCGCGCGGAAGCTGGAACAAGCGCAGGCTGGAGAGGGGAAGCAGGATCGGGGCGAGGCTGTTTTCCAGGGAGTTCATCAGGTCGTCTCCTCGAGCGGGGGCGCGGGTTTGCGGTGGAAGCTGACGCGCTTGAAGGCAAGGCGCAGGGCCTGCCAGTGGATGCGGGCGATGACGCCCAGCGTGAGAAAGGGGTGGCGCAGCAGCCACTTGCCCATCGCCCGGCCATCGAGCGCCTGGGCGCGGCCGGCGAGGCAGGTGCCGAGCTGGCGGCGGCCGTCATCCCACAGGTCGATGTGCACCACGTGGGCCGGGCCGCGGGTGTCGAAGCGGAAGCGGTACTCACCCCGCAGCGGAAAGAAGGGCGACACGTGGAACAGCTTGCGCGCGGTGAGCTCGTCGCCGGGCTGGATGGGCGAGTGGTCCGGGTGGTGCACCAGGTAGTTGTGGCGCTCGCCGAAGGTGTTGCTGACCTCGGCCAGCACCACCCGCAGGGCGCCGCCCCGGTCGTGGCAGAACCAGAAGCTGACCGGGTTGAACACGAAGCCCATCACCCGCGGCATGGTCTGCAGCACCACCTCGCCGTCGCACACCGCGGCCAGCCCGCGCTCGGCGAGGATGCCGCGCAGCCAAGGCAGGAGCGGCGAGCCGTCGCGCCGGCCGTGGTCGCGGGTGAGCACCGAGAACACGTTGAAGCGGTCGATGCCCAGCAGCGGCGCCTGGATTTCGCCCAGGCGCGACAGCGGCAGGCGCACGAAGGCGGTCGGGTAGACGAAACGGTTGTGGGCCTGCACCAGCCGCTCGTGCATCACCGCGCCAAAGCACACGGCGGGCGCCAGCGGGCCGGGGGTGTCGGGGGCAGGGCGGGACGGCATCACGCTGCCTCGCGCAGGGGCTCGGAAGCGGCGTCGGCGGACGGCTGCCAGGGGATCTCGGCCCCCAGCGCCCGCGCCACCACCATCGCCGACTTGAGCCCGTCCTCGTGGAAGCCGTAGCCCGTCCAGGCGCCGGCGAACCAGCTGTGGCGGTGCCCCTGGATCGTCGGCAGCGCGGCCTGGGCATCCACCGCCGCCTGGTCGAACACCGGGTGGGCGTATTCGATGCGGCGGATCACTTTGCCGGGCGCCGGCTCACTGAAGGGGTTGAGCGACACCACCACCGGGGTCTCGAAGGGCAGCGGCTGCAGGCGGTTGATGAGGTAGCTCACCGACACCGGGCGCTCGTCGGGCCGGCCGGCGCCAGCGAGGTAGTTCCAGGCCGACCACACCTTGCGGCGGCGCGGCAGCAGCGCGGTGTCGGTGTGCACCAGGGCCACGTTGGGCTGGTACTGCACTGCGCCGAGGATGCGCCTCTCTTCAGGGCTGGCCCCGGCGCCGAGGATCGCCAGGGTCTGGTCGCTATGGCAGGCAAAGACAACTTCGTCGAAGCGCTCGGCGCCGTCGCGGCAGCGCACCCACACGCCGTCCGGCAGGCGCTCGACGCCAAGCACCGGGGTGGCCACCTGCACGTCGTCGAGCTGGGCCAGGATGCGGCGCACGTACTCGCGCCCGCCACCGGCGACGGTGCGCCAGCGGGGCCGGTCGAAGATCTGCAGCAGGCCGTGGTTGTGGCAGAAGCGCGCGAAGGTGGCGAGCGGGTAGTCGAGCATGGTGCGCGTCGGGCACGACCAGATCGCCGCTGCCATCGGCAGCAGGTACCAGTCGCGGAAGGCGCTGCCGTAGCGGCCGGCGGCGAGGTAGTCGCCCAGGCTGATGGCCGGCGCGTCGCCGGTGGCGGCCATGCGGGTGGTTTCGCGGTTGAAGCGCAGGATGTCGGCGAGCATGCCCAGGAAGGCCGGCCGCAGCAGGTTGGTGGGCTGGGCGAAGACCGTGCCGAGGTCCGACCCCGCCCATTCGATCTCCGGCTCGGCGAGGCTCACGCCGAAGCTCATCTCGCTCTCCACCGAGGCCACGCCCAGGCACGCAAACAGGGCGCACAGGTTGGGGTAGGTGCGGTCGTTGAAGACGAGAAAGCCGGTGTCGATGGGATGGCGGTGGCCTTCCACCTCGATGTCGATGGTGTTGGTGTGGCCACCCACGTAGTCGCCGGCCTCGAACAGCGTCACCCGGTGCCGGCGCGACAGCAGCCAGGCCGAGGCGACGCCGGCGATGCCGCCGCCGACCACCGCAATGCGCTTGGGCATGCCGCCGGCCCGATCGATTTCACTCATGTCCATGCTTGTTGCTCCGGCCGTATCAGGGTTTTGCGACGAGCAGACGCTCGATGGTCGCCACCAGCAGCGCGTTGTCGGGGGACACCTCGCTGGGGAAGCTCTTCACCGTGTGGCCGCTGCGGTCGATGAGGTATTTGTGGAAGTTCCAGCGCGGGCGCTCGCCGGTGAGCTCACCGAGCTGGCGGTAGAGCGGGTTGGCGCTGCGCCCCACCACGGTGCTGCGGGCGAACATCGGGAAGCGCACGCCGTAGGTCAGCCGGCAGAACTCGGCGATCTCCTTGTTCGAGCCGGGCTCCTGGTTGCCGAAGTCGTTGGACGGGAAGCCCACCACCACCAGCCCGCGGGCCTTGTACTTGTCGTAGAGACGCTCCAGGCCTTCGTACTGGCCGGTGTAGCCGCAGAAGCTGGCGGTGTTCACCACCAGCACCACCTTGCCGGCGTACTGGCACATGGAGCGCGGCTTGTCGTCCTGCAGCCCGGGGAAGCTGTGGTCGAGGAGGGCCGGGCAGGCCTGCGCGCCGTCCGCAACGGGCGTCGGCGCGGAGGCGGCGGGCACAAGGGCCGCCTTCAGCATCACCGCGGCAGCGATCACCGCGCCGATCACGATGCTCAGGTGTTTCATCGGGACGCTCCTTCGTCCGGCGCGACGAGGCGTGCCTGGCGGTGCAGGAAGAGCTTGTAGTCCAGGCTTTCGTCCACATAATTGTCCTGGACAACGCTGTTGTCGGGGTGGGCCGACGCATGGGTCTCAGGGGCCTGGGAAGACCGCGCGACCACGGCGCTCGACACGAGGGCGAGCACGACCAGCCCTGCTGCGGCAGCGGGCTTCGTGCTCCGGCGGATGGTTTGGAGGTTCATCTTCTTTGTCCTGGACAATGCGGAATTGCAGTTCTAACATAGGGCCATGTAGCACCGATGTCAAGCCAATAATGATTATTTGTCCAGGACAATAATGAACAACCGAATGGATAGCGCCACCGCTTTCTGCATTGCGGCCGTCGAGCGCGACACCGGCCTCGGCAAGGACACGCTGAGGGTCTGGGAGCGTCGTTACGGGTTTCCCAAGCCCGGCCGGGACGCCAAGGGCGAGCGCCTCTACCCGGCCGAGCAGGTCGAGAAGCTACGCCTCATCCGCTGCCTGCTCGACCGGGGGCAACGCCCGTCGAAGGTTGTCGGGGCGTCGATGGAGGACCTGCGGGCCATGCTGGAGACGGCGGAGGCGCCCAAGGCGTCCGAGTCGCCGCCCGGCGCGGTGGACGGGATGCAGTACGTGCGCCTGGGGCGCACCGTCGAGCTGGCGGCGAGCCTGCGCCAGGCCTTGCTGCGCCAGGGTTTGCAGCGCTTCGTCGCCGAGACCGTCGCGCCCCTCAGCGAGGAGGTCGGCGCCGCCTGGATGCGCGGCGAGATCCAGGTCTCCGACGAGCACGCCTACACCGAGCAGGTGCAGAACGTGCTCCGCGGCGCCATCGGCAGCTTCGGCCCCAGCAGCGAACGGCCCCGGGTGCTGTTGAGCACCCTGCCGGGCGAGGACCACGTGCTCGGCCTTTTGATGGTCGAAGCGACCCTGGTGTCCGAGGGTGCCGCCTGCCTGTCCCTGGGCACGCGCACGCCGATGGCCGACCTGTGTCGCGCAGCCGTGGACAACGGCATCGACGTGGTCGGCCTCTCGTTCAGCGCGGCGTTTCCGGCGCGCCAGGCCATCGACCGGATGCTCGAGCTGCGCGCGATGCTGCCACCCCAGATCACCCTGTGGGCCGGTGGCGCCGCGATGCGCGGCAAGCAGAAGCGGCTGC
>JAKLLM010000090.1 GCA_023150125.1 Zoogloea sp. | reverse complement strand
CAAGGTGCGTCGCGGGCGCCCGGCCTTCCGCGGGGGTGAAGCGCGCGAGGTCGACGACATTCGGGACGACCCGCCCGAGCATCCCGAAACGCCCGAAGACGTCCACCAGGAAGCCCGACGGGAAGAGCAGCTGCGAGGCGCGGCGGACGGTCGGCCGGACCCGGGCTGCCGATCGCTGCAGAAAACCTTCGGCCTCGCCGCCGTGGTAATTGACGACCACCGGCCGCCCGCGCGCACGGCCGATCCACACCGCCGGTGCCGCAAAAAGATGCCAGGCCCAGCCCGAGCTGGCCATCACGTGGACGATGTCGGCGCGCCCCGCCGCCCGCCAGAGGGCGACGCCGTAGGGAAACAGGCGGACCAGCGCCCGCAGGCCCCGGAAGCGCTCGACCCAGGCCGGCCGATAGGGCACGTTGACCTGCACGAGCTCGACGCTCGCCCCCTCCTGGCGCAGCAACTCTGCCAGCTGCCAGGTCTGGTTTGCCATCCCGCCGGCCGGCGGTGGAAGCGGGCCGACGAGGGCGGCGCGCAGGCCGCTGAAGTTCATGCCCCCCGGCCTCCGACCGGGCGGCCATGGGCCTCCATGCGACAGGCCGCGGCGCAATGCCGATGCACCGCCCTCGCCGCCGGCCGGACACCGCCGGAGCGACGCGTGTCGTCGGGCCCCATGCCGGACTGAAGGCGGGCCGTCGAGACGAAGCGCGTGTGGAGAGCGGGCATCTTCCCGGCCCCTACTTCCGCCGCCCTGCAGCAGCACAGGCGTCGGCATACACCGAGAGCAGTTCGTTCTGCACCGCCGGCCAGGCGTAGCGGCGCACATCGGCCTGCCCCGCCTGGCTCAGCCGGGCAGCCAGCCCGGGTTCGTTGAGGCAGCGCAAGGCCGCCTCGGCCATGCGCTGCGGGTCATCCGGCGGGACCATCAGCGCGGTCTGCTCATGCTCGACGATGTAGGGGATGCCGCCCACGTCGGTGGTCACGGTGGGCACGCCGCTGGCGAGCGCTTCGAGCACCGAGTTGGGCATGTTGTCGACGCGGCTGGGATTGAGGGTCAGATCGGCGTCGCGGTAGAGCGCCGCCATCTGGTCCCGGTCGAGGCGGCCGGTGAAGCGCACCTTGTCGGCCACCCCCAGCTCCCGCGCCAGCGCCTGCAGCTCCGCCGCCTGCGGGCCGGTGCCGGCCACCGACAGCAGCGCGTCCGGCCGCTCGGCGACGATGCGGGCAAAGGCGCGTAGCGCGGTGTCGATGCCGTAGATCGGCTCGAGGTTGCGGGCAACCACGATATGCGCCGCCGGCGTGCGCCGCGGGTCGGCGGGGCGGAAGCGCGACAGGTCGATGATGTTGGAGACGATCCGGCCTTGCATGCCGAAGCGCGCGAAGACATCCTTCAGGAAACCCGACGGCAGCACCAGGACTGCCGCGCGGCCCATCGTCGCCCGCACACGATCGGCGGAGCGGCGCAGGAAGGGTTCGGCCTCGCCGCCCCGGTAGTTGACCACCACCGGCGTGCCGCGGAGGCTGCCGATCCAGATCGCCGGCGCGGCAAACAGATGCCACGACCACCCCGAGTTGGCCATCACGTGCATGAGGTTGGCGCGCCCGGCGGCCTGCCACAGGTGCGCCACGTAGGGCAGCAGGCGGAACAGCGCCCGCACGCCCTTGAGCTTTTCTGCCCAGGCCGGGCGGTAAGGCGCATTGACCTGCACGACCTCCACCTGCGCACCCTCCTGGCGCAGCAGCTCGGCGAGCTGGCGCGTCTGGTTGGCCATGCCGCCGGCGGGCGGCGGCAAGGGCCCGACGAGGGCGATGCGGAGGTCGGAGAAGTTCATGCCGCCGCCTTCGGCGCGAGCCGGCCGTAGACGGCCTTGTAGTTGGCGACGCTGTTCTTCCAGTTGCGGACCTCTTCGACGAAGTGGCGGCCGGCGGTGCGCATGGCCGGCCAGCGCTCGCGGTGGGCGAGCATGTCCTGGATGCTGGCGACCAGCGCCGGGACCTGCCCCGCGGCAAACAGCCGGCCGGTCTCGCCGTCGCGGATGAGCTCCTTGTGCCCGCCCACGTCCGAGGCGACGAAGATCCGCCCCTGGGCCATCGCCTCGAGGGGCTTGAGCGGCGTCACGAGCTCGGTGAGGCGCATCGAGTGGCGCGGATAGGCCAGCAGGTCGATGAGGTCGTAGTAGCGGCTGACTTCGGCGTGGGGCACGCGGCCGGTGAAGACCACCTTGTCGGCAATGCCGAGTCGCTCGGCCTGGGCCTTGAGATTGGCGTCCTGGGCGCCGCCGCCGACCAGCAGCACGCGCAGGTCGGGCTGGCTGGCGTGCAGCGCGGCGAACGCGTCGAGGAGCAGATCGAGGCCCTCGTAGGCGTAGAACGAGCCGACGAAGCCCAGCACGGTGCAGCCCGCGAGGCCCAGCTTGGCCTTGAGCGCAGCATCGGGCGTGCCGGAGAGCTGGAAACCCTCCACGTCGACAGCATTGGGGATGACGGTGACCTTCGAATCGGCGACACCCCGGGCGACGATGTCGCGGCGCAGCCCCTCGCAGATCGTGAAGACGTGGTCGACCCGCTTGATCGCCCAGGTTTCCAGGGCCCGGGTGGCGCGGTAGCGCAGGCTGCCTTCGGAGGTGGTGCCGTGGTCCACCGCGGCGTCTTCCCAGAAGGCGCGGATCTCGTAGACCACCGGAACCCCCAGCCGCCGCCCGACCCGGATCGCCGGGATCGCGTTGAGCACCGGCGAGTGGGCATGGATCACGTCGGGCTTGAGCTCGCGGACGAGGGCCTCGAGGCGCTGCTCGGTGGTGCGGATCAGCCGCCATTCATTGAGGCCGGCCGGGCCCGCGGGCGGCACCGGACAGCGGTAGAAATCGAGGCCATCGACCTCTTCGTGGGCAGCCGCACACTGGCCCTGCTTGGGCGACGTGAGGTGGAAGGTCTCCCAGCCTAGGGCGCGCTGCTCCCGCAGGATCGCCGCGGTGCGGAAGGTGTAGCCGCTGTGCAGGGGGATGGAGTGATCGAGAATGTGGAGGATGCGCATTTAGAGGCTCATCTCGGCCGCGCTGGGCGCCGGAGCGGTGGCGTTGCTGTTACGCAGGAAGGCTTCGAACATCATGGTGGTCCACAGGGGGGCGCTGTAGTCGCGGGCACCCGACTGGTGGGCGTCGACCAGATGCTGCAGGTAATCGCGGTTGAAGATGCCGGTGTCGGCCAGGGTCGAACCGAGCACGGCTTCGCGCACGCGCTCCTTGAGCGGGCCGCGGAACCAGCGCGCCAGCGGGACGGCGAAGCCCATCTTGGGGCGGTACAGCACGTCGTTGGGCAGGAGCGGCTCCATGGACTTCTTGAAGACGTACTTGCCCTCCTGGCCCTTGATCTTGAGGCTGGACGGCAGCGTGGCCAGCCATTCGATCAGCTTGTAGTCCATCAGCGGGGCGCGGACCTCGAGGGAGTGGGCCATGCTCGCCCGGTCGACCTTGGTGTTGATGTCGCCCACCAGGTAGGTCTTGATGTCGAGGTACTGGATCAGCGCGAGCGGGTCTTCGGTGTTGGCGTTGGCGCCGTGGCGGCGGAACACCTCCATCGCGTTGTAGCCGGCCAGCTCATGGCGGAACTTGCTGGAGAACAGGCTGCGCCGCATGTCGTCGCGCAGGATCGACACGGTGTGGAAGTAGGCCTGCACGGAATCCCGCGCCAGCGCCTGGAAGGTGGTCTTGGCGCGGAAGACGCGGGGCGCCCAGTCAGCCTTGGGGTACATCCGCCCGAGCATGCCGAACAGCGGCCGGCGCAGGCCTGCGGGCAGGCTGCCGCGCATCTTCTCTTCCATCAGGTGCATGCGGTAGCGGCGATAGCCCCCGAGGTTCTCGTCGCCACCGTCGCCTGAAAGCGCCACCGTGACGTGCTTGCGCGCGAGCTGGCAGACCCGGTAGGTGGGGATCGCCGAGCTGTCGGCGTAGGGCTCGTCGTAGAGGGCGGCCAGGGTGTCGATGAGGTCGAAGTCGTCGGACTTGACGGTCTCGACGAAATGCCGCGTTTTATAGCGGTCGGCGACCATCTGGGCGAAGGCGGACTCGTTGAAGGCCGGGTCGTCGAAGGCGATCGAACAGGTGCTGACCGGGTCGCCGGAGAGCCCGGCCATCGTCGCCACCACCGCGCTGGAGTCGACACCGCCCGACAGGAAGGCGCCCAGCGGCACGTCGGAGATCATGCGCAGGCGCACCGATTCACGCAGGCGCTCGGTGAGCTCGGCGGTGGCGTCGGCCAGCGACAGGTTGTTGTCGAGGGTGAAGTGCACGTCCCAGTAGAGCTTCGGCGCCGGGATCGGCTGGCCGCGGCGGATGCACAGGCTCTCGCCCGGCTGGAGCTTCTTGGCCCCCAGGAAGATCGTGCGCGGCTCGGCCACGTAGCCCAGCGCGAAGTACTCTTCGACCGCGTGGGGGTCGATGCGACGGTCGAGGCCCGGGTGCTGCATCAGCACCTTGAGCTCGGAGCCGAACACCAGCGTGCCGTCGCCGAGCAGCGCGTAGTACAGCGGCTTGACCCCGAGGCGGTCGCGGGCCAGGAAGAAGGTCTGGCGGTTGCGGTCCCACAGGCCGAAGGCGAACATGCCGCGGAAGCGCTGCACGCACTCCTCGCCCCACGACTCCCAGGCGTGCACGATCACCTCGGTGTCGCTGCGGGTGTGGAAGACGTGGCCGAGGGCCTCGAGCTCGGGCACGAGCTCCTGGAAGTTGTAGATCTCGCCGTTGAAGACGACCGCCACCGAGCCGTCCTCGTTGAAGAGCGGCTGCTGGCCGGTGGACAGGTCGATGATCGAAAGCCGGCGGTGCCCCAGCGCCACACCGGGCTCGAGGTAAACATCGCCCTCGTCCGGGCCGCGATGGAACTGGATGTCGTTGAGCCGCTGCATCAGGCCGCGATCGAAATCGCGCTTGCCGCGGGTGTCAAAAAGGCCGGCGATACCGCACATGAATTGTCTCTACTTTCGGCGAAGGGCTTTGCGGGATTGAACGGCGAGCTCACGCGGGGCGGACACACCGCTGAGCATCTCTTGGTAAAGGGCCAGATAGGCGCCGACCATGGCGTCGAGGCTGAATTCGGCCAGCACGCGCTCACGCCCCGCGCGCCCCAGGGCGGTGGAACGATCGGGCTGGTGGTAGAGCTGCCCCATGGCGGCGGCAAGCCCGTCGATGTCGCCCGAGCGCACCAGCAGGCCGGTACGCCCGGCATCGACCAGCTCGGGGTTCCCCCCCACCTCGGTGGCGATCACCGGCAGGCCCGAAGCCATGGCCTCGAGCAGGGTGTTGGAGATGCCCTCGGAAATCGACGGCTGGACGAACACGTCGAAGGCCCGCATCGTCTCGGGGATGTCGTTGCGCTCGCCGGCAAACCACACCTTGTCGACGATGCCCTCGCTCGCGACGAGCGCAGTGAGCTCGGCCTGCAGCGGGCCGCCGCCGACGATCGCCAGGCGCGCGCCGCGGGCCGCCTCCGGGTCACGCCGGACGAGGGCCCCGAAGGCGCGGATCAGGTCGGCGTGACCCTTGACGGCCTGCAGCCGCCCGACCGCACCGAAGACGATCAGCGAGGGGTCGTTGAAGGGCGACTCGGGCAACGGCTCCCGTCCCTTTCCCGGCGCGAACCGGCGGGCATCGACGCCGTTGCAGATGCGCCGCACCCGCCCTGCCCCGATGCGCACCTTGTCGTGCAGGTAGGATTCGATCCGGCGCGACAGGGCCACGTAGCGCGACACGAAGATCGAGTAAAGCCGGCGGACCAGCTGATAGGTGCGGTTGGTCCCCTCGCGGTCGAAATTGTCCCAGCCATGCTCCCCGTGGATGCGCACGGGCACCCCGGCGAACCAGGCCGGCACGATCATCTCGAGGGCCGCGAGGTTGCGGGTATGGACGATCGCCGGGCGCAGCTCGCGGAACATCCGGTACAGCACCGGATAGAGCTTGAAGCCGTGGCCGGCCGGCTTGTGCAGCGAGACGAACTCCACGTCGGTGCGGCGGACCCGGCGGGTGAAGCCCGGCGCGCAGCTGGTAAGCGCCACCACCATGTGCCGGAAATGCTCGGCCGGCATGTGGTTGAGCAGATTGACGATCCCGTTCTCCAGCCCTCCGACATCGAAGCTGTAAACCACATGAATGACGAGGGGGCGAGGATCGGTCATGACGCTTCGGCTAGTGCGGCGCAACATGCGACGCGGATGAGGGAACGGGCGCCTCGAGGACGCCTTCGAGCGATGCAAGGTGGGCAGCCCAGCTATAGCGGGCGACGACACGCCGCCGGGCGGCCTGCCCCATGTTGCGGCGCGATATTACATCAGCGAGCAGGCCGATGATACGCGATACGAATTCATCCCCGTCGTGGGCAATCTCACAATCCTCGCCTGGAACGGCCTCGAGCCCGGTGGCGGATGCCGAGGAAATCACGACCGGTTGGGCCATCGCCATCGCCTCGAGCACCTTGTTCTGGATGCCGCGGGCAATCCGCAGCGGCGTGACGATCACGTCGGCGTGGGCCAGGTAGGGCCGCACGTCGGGGACGGTGCCGGTCACCACGACGCCGTCGGCGGCCAGGGCCTGCACGGCGGGTGCCGGGTTCATGCCGACGATCCAGAAGCGCGCATCCGGGAACTGCCGGCGCACCTTGGGCAGGAGCTCGCCGGCAAACCACACCACGGCGTCGATGTTCGGCCAGTAATCCATCGCCCCGGTGAACAGCAGCACCGGCCCGCCGGGCGGGAACGGGTTGTCGAAGGTGTGCTCGGGGCTGAAGTAGTCGGAATCGACCCCGTTCTGCATCACGCCGACCCGCGGCGCGAGCTCGGGGGCGGCCTGCCGGAACAGCTGCGCCTCGGCCTCGGTGACGAACAGGCTGGCATCGCTCGCGGCCGCGGCCCGGCGCTCGAAGTCGAGGAGCTTCGCGCCTTCACGCCGATACAGCCACGACATCGGCCAGCGGTGGTCGGGGGCGTATTGGGTCCATTTGGCGGAATCGAGATCGCAGAAGTCGATCACCCGGCGGGACAGGCCGGGCACCTCGAGGTACTGGGCCATCGGGCCGGAGAAGGCAACGGCCTGGCGGATGCCCTCCCGGGCCACCACGTCCGCCACCCACCGACGCAGGCCGGCGTCGCGGTAATAGGGCAGGCTCAAGGCCTCGCCGGAAAGAAGGCCACGCAGGCTGGCGACACGGGACAGGCGCGGGTCGAGGCGGACCACGTGGCTCTCCTCGCACCACTCGGCGAGGCGGCCGACGTGGGCCTCATCGTCCGGGTGATCGACGAAGGTGCCGAGGAAGACCCGATGCCGCCGCGCCAGCTGGCGCAGGATGTTGAAGGAGCGGACCTTGTCGCCCTTGTTGGGAGGAAAAGGAATGCGGTGAACGAGATAAAGCAGCGGGCTGCGGTCGTCGGGCACCGGCGCTCACCCGAGGTTACGGACGATGTGCGGCCCGATCGTGTTGGCCACGGCCAGCGGCAGGCGCCGCCACATGGCGATGAAGGCCCGGTACTTGGGGTTGAGCGGGTTGTTCTGGGGCACCTCGTCGCGCTTGTAAAGGCGGTACTCGTAGGACAGGGGCTGCGGCTCGAAGCCCCAGTTCTTCTTGAAGCTGAAGGGCCCGGTGCCGGCCTTGCTGCGGCCGTAGTCGAAGATCTTGTAGCCACGGGCGCAGGCGCGACGCATCAGCTCCCAGTACTTGAAGTCGTTGGCCGCCAGGTCGCGGGCGGCGAGGTCGTCGCCGGCGTAGTAAGGCAGCACCTCTTCGCGGAAGTAGAAGGTCAGCACGGTGGACAGGGGCTTGCCTTCGGGCGAGGTAATCGTCATCACCTCGCAATCCTGCCCGAAAACCCGCATCAGGGTTTCAAAGAAACGTTTCGGCAGCGCCGGCGTGCCGTGGCGCAGCACGTTGTCGGAGTACAGCGCGAAGAAGCGGTCGACATTGGCATCGATCTCGCAGATGAGGCCGTTCTTGATGCCCTTCCGGACCATCGCCCGCTGCTTGCGGGGGATCGCCAGCATGTTGGCCTCTTCGTCGGCGAGGATCTCCTTGCGGAAGGTGAAGTAGACCTCCTGGCGCGGCCACTCGGGGTGGCGCTCGGTGAGGTTGCGGTACTCGAGGTGCTGGACCCCGGCCTTGCGCGACAGCGCGTCGGCGGCCTGCTCAAGGGCCTCGACCGCCCCGGCGTCGCTGCCGGCGATGCCGCCATAGACCGCGAACGGCAGCGACGTCATGGCGTGGCCGAAGAGCCGGCTCTTGACCTCGACCAGCGGCAGCACCGCCGCGATCTGCCCGTCGCGCTCGGCGAGGAGGTAGTGGGTGCGATGGCGGAACACCGACTCCATGATGTCGCGCCACTCGATGCGGTGGAAGAAGGTCGCATCCGGGCAGCCAAAGACGAAGGCGTTCCAGCGCGAGGCGTCACCCGCCTCGTAGGGGCGTACTTTTACGACAGAAACCATGCGAAACCCAGGCTCAAGTTCTAGTTGCGGGGAGGAAGACTTCGTCCATCCGCCCCCATGCGAAATCCTGCAGCAGGCGCTCGAGGCGCGCTTCGGTGTGCTCGAGATTGACGTAGTGGCGGAAGCGGGTCTTGGCGCTCGCCTCCTTCACCACCGGCTGGCCGGGATCGATCTCCCAGGGGTGGAAGTAGAAGATCGCCGGGCGACGGTCTTCGGTGTTCACCTTGCGGATGCCCCACGCCGACACCGGGTACGGCAGCAGGCGAAAGTAGCCACCGCCGCCCACCGGCCAGTTGCGCCCGAAACGGCGCACGGTGGTGATGGGAATCTCGAGCAGGCCCTTGGCCACCGGGTACGGGAAGCGCGGTGCGTCGGGCACGCCGTAGTGGTCGTGCTTGACCGGGTACACGCTCGAGCTGTAGGCGTAGCCCGCCGTCTCGATGCAGTCGTGGGCCCAGGGGTTGGAATAGCCCACCGAGAAGCTCGGCGCGCGATAACCCCGCACCTCGCAGTCGGCGATGTCCTCGAGCACCACCTTGGCCAGCTGGATGTCGGCCAGGAAGGCTTCGGGCGTCTGGTCGCTGGCCCGCTCGTGGCCGTAGCCGTGGCTGGCGATCTCGTGCCCTTCCATGGCGATCAGGCGGACCAGCTTGGGGTAGCGCTCGGCGATCCAGCCCAGCGTGAAGAAGGTGCCCTTCGCCTCGTAGCGATGCATCAGCTCGAGGATGCGATGCACGTTGCGCTCGACCCGGCACTCGGTGGAGCTCCAGCGGTCCTTCGGGAAATGGCTGGCCAGCGCGGAGACCTGGAAGTAGTCTTCCACGTCGATCGTCAGCGCATTGACGATAGGCCCACGGGCCCTGGGGGTGGGTGTGCTCACTTGCCGGACCCTCCGCTTTCGCTCGTCGTCGCCTGCTGCTGGGCAGACTTGAGCAGTTGCCCGAGGGCATTGAGGGTGGTGGACAGCGTGCGCTCGAGGACGGCCAGGCGCTCCTCGAAACGCGCGGTGTCGAAGGCGGCCCCCGCCCCGGCCAGCACCTTGGCGGCCTCGGGGTTGGCGAGCAGGCGCTGCAGGTCGATCGCAGCAGCAGCCGGCGCCTCGGCAGCCACGGCGGGCCGGGCTGCGAAGCTGTCGGTCTGCAGGGCTGCGGGGGTGACCTGCTCCTCGCGCATCTCGGCCGAGATCTGATTGACCAGGTCAACGCTGACCCGGCGCTGTTCGCCGAGGAAGGCGCCCAGCATGATGCGGTCGCAGATGGCGTTGATGCGCCGCGGAATGCCCTGGCTGGCGTTGAAGATCTCGCGCATCGCCTCCTGGTCGAAGCTGGGGTTGCCCTTCCAGCCGACGCAGGACAGGCGGTGTTCGATGTAGGCGTGGGTCTCCTGCAGGTCCAGGGGGCCGAGGTGATACGAGGCGATCACGCGCTGGCGCAGCTGCACCATCTCCGGGCTCTGCATGATGGCGCGGAACTCGGGCTGGCCCACCAGGAAGCTCTGCAGCAGGGCGTGGTCCTCGAGCTGGAAGTTGGAGAGCATCCGCAGCTCCTCGACCGCCTGGGGCGTGAGGTTCTGGGCCTCGTCGACGATCAGCAGGGCCCGCTTGCCGGCCGCCGTGGTGGACACCAGGAAGGCCTCGATGGCGAGCAGGAGGTCGCTCTTGTTGAGGTGCTTGCTGGGGATGCCGAAGGCCGCCGCCACCAGGCGCAGGATGTCGTCGGCGTCGATCTGGGTACTGACCAGGTTGGCCGCCACGATCTTCTTGGGGTCGAGCTTTTCGAGGAGGCTGCGTACCAGCAGCGTCTTGCCCGCCCCGACTTCGCCGGTGATGACGATGAAGCCTTCGTTCTGGTGCAGTCCGTACTCGAGGTAGGCCATGGCGCGGCGGTGGCCGCGACTGCCGTAGAAGAATGAAGGGTCAGGGTTGAGCTGGAAGGGCTTGCCTCGCAGCCCGAAATAGGCTTCGTACATGAGATCTCAGAATTGGAGGACGACGTTGCCGAACACCGCGTTCTCGGTGTAATCGCCAGCACTGCCCGTGCCCTGGTTGCGACGCGCGCTCAGCATGCCGGTGGCCTTGGGGGCCAGCTTGGTGCTGAGGCCGGCCATCAGCATCTTGGACTGCGAGCTCTGGTTGACGCTGCCCTCGTTGCGGCTGCGGCTCGTGGAGAACGAGGCATTGAGGGACGTGAGCGGGGTCAGCTGGTGACCGACGCTGGCGATCATCCCGGTGGTCCGCAGCGTCGAGCCCACGCGGATGTCGCTGCTCGCCGAGTAGTCTCTATCGACCAGGCTTTCGCGGTCGGACATGAAGGCCATCAGGGAAAGGGAGTTGCGCGGGCCGCTGTAGGTTGCCCCCACCTGCAGCCGCTCGTCGAGGAAGGTGGTGTCGGTGAGCACGGTCTGGGCCGCCGTGATACGGTCGGCCTGCCCCGGCGCCTGGGTCGCGATCAGCTGCCTG
>JAKLLM010000089.1 GCA_023150125.1 Zoogloea sp. | reverse complement strand
GGGCGGCGGCCGAGGACGCGGGCGATGTCGTCGGCGCCGATGGCACCGGGGCGCAGGATGACGGGTACGCCGCGGGAGAGGTCGACGATGGTGGATTCGAGCCCGACCTCGCAGGCGCCGCCATCGAGGATCAGCGCCACACGGCTGCCGAGCTCCTGATGCACGTGGGCGGCGGTGGTCGGGCTGATGCGGCCGAAGCGGTTGGCCGAGGGCGCGGCGACGCCGGAGCCGAAGGCGCGCAGCAGTTCGAGGGCCACCGGGTGATTGGGCACGCGCAGGCCGACGGTGTCCTGGCCGCCGGTGACCAGGTCGGGCACCCCTTCGTCCTTCTTGAGGATCAGCGTGAGCGGGCCGGGCCAGAAGGCCCGCGCGAGGGCGATGGCGTCCTTGGGGATCTCCCTCGCCCAGCTCATGATCTGGCTGGCGTCGGCGAGATGGACGATCAGCGGATGGTCCGAGGGGCGGCCCTTGGCGGCGAAGATCTTGGCAACAGCCGCCGGGTTGAGCGCGTCGGCACCGAGGCCGTACACCGTCTCGGTGGGCAGCGCGACGAGTTCGCCCTGGCGCAGCAGCTGGGCGGCGCGCTGGATGTCGTTCATGGCGGCGCTCAGTCGCCCTTGATGCCGATGGCCTGGCGGGCGGCCAGGGCCTTGGCGAGCACCTCGTCGGCGTTGCTGCCGACCACCGTGAAATGGCCCATCTTGCGGCCGTGGCGGGCGTGGTGCTTGGCGTAGAGGTGCAGGCGCAGGCCCGGCACGGCGTGCAGCAGCGACCAGTCGGGCTCGCGGTAGCGGCCGTGGGGCTCGCCGCCTTCGTACCACAGCTCGCCGAGCAGATTGACCATGACGGACGCGCTGTGCTGGCGCGCCTCGCCCAGCGGCAGGCCGCACAGGGCGCGCACCTGCTGCTCGTACTGGCTGGTGACGCAGGCGTCGATGGTGTGGTGACCGCTGTTGTGGGGGCGCGGAGCCATCTCGTTCACAACCAGCTCGCCGCGGCTCACGAAGAACTCGACCGCCAGCGTGCCGATGAAGCCGAGCCGTTCGGCGATGCGCTCGGCGTATTCCTGGGCGGCGTCGCGCTGGCAGGCGGAGGCCCGCGCCGGCGCGATGGAGACATCCAGGATGCCGTTGGTGTGGCGGTTCTCGACGGTGGGGAAGCACTTGACGCGGCCGTCCTCGTCGCGGGCCAGCACCACCGACACCTCGTAGTCGAGGGTCAGCATCTGCTCGAGCACGCAGGGCTCGCCCTTGAAGGCGTGGAAGGCGTGCAGCGCCTCGGCGGCGTTGGCGACGCGGGCCTGGCCCTTGCCGTCGTAGCCGAAGCGGGCCACCTTGAGGATGGCCGGGTAGAGGCTGGCGGGGGCGGCGGCGATGTCGGCGTCGCTGTGGATGACCGCGAAGGGGCCGTGGGGCAGGCCGTTGTCGCGCAGGAAGCTCTTTTCGGCGATGCGGTTCTGGCACACCGCGACCGCGGCGCCGCCGGGGCGCACGGGGATGAACTTGGCGAGGTAATCCAGGGTGTCCGCCGGGACGTTCTCGAACTCGGTGGTCACCGCCGCGCAGGCTTCGGCCAGCACGTCGAGGGCGGCGTAGTCGTCGTAGGCGGCCTGCAGGTGACGGTCGGCGATGAGGCCGGCCGGGCTGTTGGGGTCGGGGTCGAGCACCCAGACCTTGTAGCCCATCTCGTGGGCGGCGGCGACGAAGAAGCGGCCGAGCTGGCCGCCGCCGAGCATGCCGAGGGTGGCGGGCGGGAGGATCATCGCGTCACGTCCTGCTTCAGATCGGGTCGAGGTTCATCGCCAGCACGCTGGCGGTCTGCTCGGCACGGAAGGCTTCGAGCTTGTCGGCCAGGGCGGCGTCGGTGGCGGCCAGCAGGGCCACCGCAAACAGGCCCGCGTTGGCGGCGCCGGCCTCGCCGATGGCGAAGGTGGCGACCGGGATGCCCTTGGGCATCTGCACGATGGAGAGCAGGGAATCCTTGCCCGACAGGGCCTTGGACTGCACTGGCACGCCGAGCACCGGCACCGTCGTCTTGGCGGCGATCATGCCCGGCAGGTGGGCGGCGCCACCGGCCCCGGCGATGATCGCCCGGAGACCGCGCGCGCGGGCCTGTTCGGCGTACTCGAACATCAGGTCGGGCGTGCGGTGGGCCGAGACGACGCGGGCTTCGAAGGGCACGCCGAAATCCTTGAGGACCTTGGCCGCGGCCTGCATCGTCGGCCAGTCGGAGTTGGAGCCCATGACGATGCCGATGACGGGTGAGGAGCTATTCATTGGTGTGTTGTGTGTTCGGATGTTGAGGAACGCGAGGTGGGTGCGCGGGGCCGGAGGCCGGCCCCTGCGGCGCTCAGCCCCGGCTCTTGGCCAGCGCCCGCTCGGCGGAGACCACGGTGTTGACGAGCAGCATGGTGATCGTCATCGGGCCGACACCGCCGGGCACCGGGGTGATGGCACCGGCGACTTCCTTGGCGGAGTCGAAATCCACGTCGCCGCACAGCTTGCCCGCATCGGGGCCGTCCTGCAGGCGGTTGATGCCCACGTCGATGACGATGGCGCCAGGCTTGACCATGTCGCCGGTGACGAACTTCGGCTTGCCGATGGCGGCCACCAGGATGTCGGCGCGGCGGGTGTGGAAGTTGAGGTCGCGGGTGCCCGAGTGGCACACGGTGACGGTGGCGCCGGCGGCGGTGAGGAGCATCGCCATCGGCTTGCCGACGATGTTGGAGCGGCCGATCACCACGGCCTCGGCGCCGCGCAGGGGCGCTTCGATGCTTTTGAGCATCTCCATCACGCCGTTGGGCGTGCACGGGATGAAGGCTTCCTGGCCCTGGGAGAGGCGGCCGACGTTCTCGGCGTGGAAGCCGTCGACGTCTTTTTCGACCTTGATCGCCTCGAGCACGGCTTTTTCATCGAAGTGCTTGGGCAGCGGCAGCTGGACCAGGATGCCATGCACCGACGGGTCGGCGTTGAGTTCGGCGATCTTGCCCAGCACGTCGGCGGGGGCCGCGTCCTGCGGGTATTCGAACTTGAGGGACTTGATGCCGGCCTTCTCGCAGCCAGCCACCTTGTTGCGCACGTAAACCGCCGAGGCGGGGTCGCCGCCAACCAGGATCACCGCGAGGCAGGGCTGGGTGCCCTGGGCCGTCAGCGCGGCCGCCTTCGTGGCAAGTTCGCCGCGAAGCTTCGCGGAAAGCGCGTTACCGTCAATAATGCGAGCCGGCACGGGCCGGGCCGGGCTCAGGCGGGCACGCAAGCCTGCCCGACCAGTGCGGCGGCCCGCTCGCGCCCGGCGTCGAAGGCGCGCATGTTCATCTCGAGGAGGCCCGGCTTCTTGTGGGCAAAACGCGCCGCCACCGCCTCCCGCAGCACCGCCGCCGGAAACGGCAGGTGGTCGGACATGGCGCCCAGCATCACGGTGTTGCCGAGGCGGATGTCGCCGAACTCGAGGGCGATCTCGGCGGCGTCGAAGGCCTGCAGCGGCACGCCCAGCGCGCGCAGCTGGCCGACCGGGTCGTCCGGGTAGTCGAACACGCCGCATTCCACCACCGGCGGCGACAGCCGGGAGGTGTTGGTGAGCACCGGCGCGCCGGGGCGCAGCATGTGCACCCAGCGCAGGGTTTCGGCGGCCTCGAAGCCCACCAGCAGGTCGGCCTCGCCCGGGGCGATCTGGGGCGACAGCACCTTGTCGCCAAAACGCAGGTGGGAGACGACCACCCCGCCCCGCTGGCTCATGCCGGCCACTTCGGTCTTCTTGGCGTCGAAGCCGAGGGCCAGCGCGGCTTCGGCGAGGATCTCGGTGGCGGTCATCACGCCCTGCCCGCCTATCCCGCAGACGAGGATGTTGGTATTGCGGCTCATCAGGCCTTCCCTCCGTCACGTTGCATGAAGCGCAGCGGCACCACCGGCACCGAATGGGCGATGGCTTCCGGCGCACAGGGCTGCACGCACAGGCCGCAGCCGGTGCACACGCTGGTCTCGATGCGCACGAAGGCGAGGTCGACCTCCTTGCCCGAAGCCTTGACCTCCTTGCCGCGGCGGGTCACGTGGATGGCCGGGCAGCCCACGTCGAGGCAGTTGCCGCAGCCGGTGCATTTGTCTTCGGTCACCGCGTAGGGCGGCGTCTTCTTGTAGTCGTCGATCAGCACGCAGGGGCGGTCGGTGATGATCACCGAGGGCTCCTCGATCTTGGTCTCCTCACGCAGAGCCTTGAAGAGCACCGGCAGCTGGTAGGGGTCGACGACGCGGATGCGCTCCTTCTTGACGCCGAGCGCCTCGCAGATCTGCGGGAAATCCACCCGCGGCGCGTCCAGCCCGTGGATGTCGCGGCCGGTGGCCGGGTTGTCCTGGCCGCCGGTCATGCCCACCGCCCGGTTGTCGAGGAGCAGGATGGTGACGTTCCCCCGGTTGTAGGTGATGTCGAGCAGGCCCTGCATGCCCATGTGCATGAAGGTGGAGTCGCCGATGACGGCGACGATCTTCTTGTTCTTGTCGGCCTCGCCGCGGCCCTTGTCCATGCCCAGCGCCATGCCCATCGAGGCGCCCATCGAGATGCAGGTGTCGAGGGCGTTCCAGGGGTGGCCGG
Source organism: Zoogloea sp. (assembly GCA_023150125.1). Taxonomy (GTDB): domain Bacteria; phylum Pseudomonadota; class Gammaproteobacteria; order Burkholderiales; family Rhodocyclaceae; genus Zoogloea. The sequence goes on along the minus strand of JAKLLM010000089.1, from coordinate 9,555 downwards.
CGCCCAGGGTGTAGCAGCCGATGTCGCCCGAGATGATAAGGTTGCGCAGCTGCGACAGGGTGTAATAGATGCCCAGGTGCGGGCAGGCCACGCACATGGTGGGCGGCCGCGGGAAGACCTGCTGGGGCGGCAGCGCAGGCACGTCGGCCACCACGTCGCCGCGCAGCTTGGCGATGCCGCGGCGGAGCACCTCGGGGGCCAGCTCGCCCAGGCGCGGCAGCAGGTTCTTGCCCTCGCAGGGGATGCCGGCGGCGCGGAGCTCGGCCTCCAGCAGCGGTTCGGTTTCTTCGACGACGATCAGGGTTTCGACCTGGGCGGCGAGCTCGCGCACCTTGGCCAGCGGCGGCGGGTAGCTCAGGCCGAGCTTCAGCACCGGCGCGTCGGGGAAGGCTTCCCGCACGTGCATGTAGGCCGGGCCAGATGTGACGAAGCCGATGCGCCGGTCGCTGCCGGGCTCGAGGCGGTTGAGGGGCGAGGCCTCGGCCTCGGCGGCAAGGGCCGCCTCGCGCTCGAACATCAACGGCAGGCGCGGCTTGGCGTTGCCCGGCACCATCACCCAGCGCCGCGGGTCTTTGGTGAAGCCGCCGGGCTCGTGGGTTTCGGGGGCCGACAGTTCGACCCGCCCCTTGACGTGGCAGATGCGCGTGGTGAGGCGCAGCAGCACCGGCACCCTGAAGGCTTCCGACAGGCGGTAGGCGGCCCGGGTCATGTCGTAGGCTTCCTGGGAGTCGGCGGGCTCGAACACCGGGATGTGCGCAAAGCGCCCCCAGAAGCGGGAGTCCTGCTCGTTCTGGGACGAGGACATGCCCACGTCGTCGGCCACGGCGACCACCAGGCCGCCCTCGACGCCGGTGACGGTGAGCGTCATGAGCGCGTCGGAGGCCACGTTGAGGCCGACGTGCTTCATCGCGCTGAAGGCCCGGGCGCCCATCATCGAGGCGCCGAGGGCGACCTCGAGGGCGACTTTCTCGTTGGGCGACCATTCGGCGTAGAGGCCGGGGAAGCGCGCCACGACCTCGAGGATCTCGGTGCTGGGCGTGCCCGGGTAGGCCGCCGCCACGCGGACGCCGGCGTCCCGCACGGCATGGGCGACGGCGTCGTTACCCGACAGGAACAGGCGGCTCACCACCTCGGCAGACAGGGCGTTTCCCATGAAGCTGAACTCCGGCTGGTAAAGCCCCGGAGTCTATGGGCATGGGCACGGAGGCAGCTTGAGGCAGGTCAACCAATCGATACAAACAAAATCTATAAATCTAGTTTTTGGTATCACTACAACTGCCGACCGCCCTCGATCGCCATCACGTTCTGCACCAGCTCGGCCAGCGACTGGGCGGCCATCTTCTCCATCACCCGGGCGCGGTGCACCTCGACGGTCTTGATGCTGATGCCGAGCACGTCGGCGATCTGCTTGTTGAGCTTGCCGACGATGATCAGGTCGAGCACCTCGCGCTCGCGCTGGGTGAGCTGGTCGAGGCGGCGCGAGACTTCGGCGTCCTGGCGGCGGCGGGCGCGGCTCTCCTTCTCGTTGGCCAGGCACTGGTTGACGATGCGCAGCAGCTCGGCGTCGTTGAAGGGCTTCTCGATGAAATCGACGGCGCCCTTCTTGAGGGCCGCCACCGCCATCGGCACGTCGCCGTGGCCGGTGATGAAGATCACCGGCAGCGTGCAGTAGTGGGCGCGCAGACGCTCGTGGAGTTCGAGGCCGCTCATGCCGGGCATCCGCACGTCGAGCAGCAGGCAGCCGTTGAACTCGGGCCGCCAGACGCGCAGAAAAGCCTCCGCCGAGGCGAAGGCCTCGACCTTGAAACCCTGGGATTCGAGCAGCCAGACGAGGGAGTCGCGCAGGGCTTCGTCGTCGTCGACGAGGTAGATGATCTGTTCAGACAACGGGGCTTGCGGTTTCACGGTGAGTCTCCAGGGGCAGCGTGAAGCGGAAGATACAGCCTCCGGCGGGGTTCGCGTCCACCCACAGGCGCCCTTCGTGAAACTCGACGATGGAGCGGCAGATGTTGAGCCCCATGCCCATGCCCTCGGTCTTGGTGGTGTAGAAGGGGGTGAACAGGCGCTCGCGGGCTTCGTCGGAGAGGCCGGGGCCGCGGTCGGCCACCTCGACCTCGACCTGGGCGTCATCGACACGGCGGGCCGCGACGGTGACGATGCGCTCGTCGGCCGGCATGTCGCGCATGGCTTCGATGCCGTTCTTGACGAGGTTGAGCACCACCTGCTCGATCATCACCGCGTCGGCAAACACCGGCGGCAGGTCGGCCGGCACCTGGCTGTGCACCTGGGCGCCGTGGCGCCGGGCGTCGATCTCGACGAAGCCGATGGCGTCCTCCACCACCCCCGCCAGGGCCACCGGGCTGCGCCGCGGCTCGCTCTTTTTGACGAACTCGCGCACCCGCCGGATGATCTTGCCGGCCCGCTCGGCCTGGGCGCTGGCCTTCTGCATCGCGGTGAGGATGTCCTCGCGGCGGTATTCGCCCGACTGCAGGCGGTTGACGCAGCCGGCCGAGTAGTTGGCGATGGCGGCCAGCGGCTGGTTGAGTTCGTGGGCCAGCGTGGAGGCCATCTCGCCCATCGTGATGAGGCGCGAGGTGCGCTGCAGGCGCTCCTGCTGGGCGCGGTTTTCCTCGTCGACGCGCTTGCGGTCGGTGATGTCGGTGGCGATCGCCATGCGCACCACGCGACCGTCGACCCAGCGGATGGCCCGCTCGCGGATGTGGTACCAGCGGCCCGACAGGGCGTTGCGCAGCTCGCCGTCGTAGAGCTCGCGGGGCACGTGGTCGGGGGTCAGGCGGCGCGGGTCCACGTCGTACCACAGGGTGTCCGGCGGGCTGGGCAGACCGAAGGTGGCGACGATGCACCCCACCGCGTCGAAGCCGTAGATGCTCTTGAAGGCCCGGTTGGCAAACAGGATCTCGTCGTTGGCGGCGTCGGCCACATAGACCGCCGCGTCGAGGCCGTCGAGCACCGCCACGAAACGCTCGTGGGACGCCTCGAGCTCGGCGCGCACCCGCTTGGGCTCGGTGATGTCGGTGATCGAGGCCATCCAGCCCGACTGGTGCCCGTCGCCGTCGATCAGCGGCGAGATGTAGAAGCGGGCGTCCATCTCCTCGCCGTTCTTGCGGCGCATGCGCATCTCGAAGCCGGTGGCCGGCGCGTCGCCGCTGAGCGTCATCGCCAGGTTGTGCTGCAGCGCCTCGATGCTGTCCCGCGGCCAGTAGGGGAAAGGCGCCACCGCCCCGACGAGCTCCTCCCGCGACCAGCCGGTCATGCGGCAGAAGGCCGGGTTTACGTAGATGATCCTGCCGCTCATGTCGATCGCCCGCAGGCCGGTGACAAGGGATTCCTCCATCGCCTGGCGGAAGGCCGACTGGGCCCGCAACGCATCCTCGGCCGCCTTGCGCCCGGTGATGTCGTGGGCCACGGCGTACATCAGCTTCTCCTCGGGCACCGAGTTCACGCTCCAGGCCAGCCACTTGTAGCCACCGTCGGCACAGCGGCAGCGGTTCTCGAAGGCGCCGGGGGTGCCCGATGCCAGGCTGCGCAGGTGGGCGACGGTATCGGCCACGTCCTCGGCGTGGATGAAGTCGAGCAGCGAATGCCCCAGCACCTCGGGCTGCGTGTAGCCCAGCACCCGCTCGAAAGCCGGGTTGCAGCGCCGGAACACGCCGTCGTGGCCGAGCACCGCGAGCATGTCGAGGGACAGGTTGAAGAGCCGATCGCGCTCCTTCTCGACCCGCACCCGGCTCAGCATGTGCATGCGCAGCAGCCACAGGCTCCACAGCACGATGAAGGACAGCGCGACGATCACAGCGATCGGGAAGCCCTTCGGCAGCTCGCCCTCGGTGCGGTAGGCGATGGCCTGCAGCGACAGCCCGTTGCCGGGCGGGTCGAGGGACACGCCGAAGGCGAAGCTCTCGTCGAGGGAGCGCACCGCCGAGTTGGTGGCCAGCGTCTCGCCCTGCGGGCCGCTGAAGGTGAGCCGGTACTTCTCGCCGAACCAGCTCGGCACCAGGTGGGCCACCATCCGCTCGATGGAATACACCGCGACAACCGCCCCGAGCGGCTTGCGCCCCTCCTGCACCGGCATGTACACCTCGAGCACCGCCATGTTGCGGGCATTCACGTAGGCCTCGCCGTAAACAGCCCGGCCGAGCTCCCGCGCCCGCGCCAGCAGCAGCACCTGCTCGGGCGACAGGGCGTCGCCGACCAGCCAGTCGGTGGTGTCGAAGGGCGCGGTCCACTTCACCCGCAGGTCGGCCGCCACCCACACCACATTGACCAGCTCGGGGTTGTTGGCGATGTGCTGGTTGGCACGCACCTGGAAGGTGTCGGCGTCGAGCGTGCCGGCGGCCCGCTCGCGGGCCAGCTGCCCCAGGAAATCCTCGGTGCCCTGCATGTGCAGGCGCATCGTCTGCTCGGCCCATTGCACGTCGCGGGCCAGGGCGTTGCGCTGGGTCTCGCCCTCCTGGCGCTGCAGCACCCAGACGAGCACCAGCATCGCCAGCGCGAAGATCAGCACGGCAATGTAAGGCGCCGACCAGTACCAGTCGGGACGGGCGGCGCGGGACGCGGCGGGCACCGCGGAAGGGGAAAGATCGTCGTTTGGCATGTCCCGGCATCGTGCTGGCGGAAGCGCCTGCGGGGCATAGGGAGTTTCCCTAACCGGGCAGGACAGACGCAAGGGCAACCGGGCGCCGGAAAGGCACCGCAGCGGCCGGCCACAGAACCTGTTTACTTTTACAGCTCCATGCCATTAAGATTACTTCAAACGCATCAAAGAAAGCAGCTCCCCACCCCACCGCCGGGCACTGCAATGGCACGGGCAGCCACGCCCACAAACCAGCAAAGGAAGGCCAGATGCCGACCTCATCCAACCCGAGCCCTGCCGGGCTCCTTCATGCATGGCTGCAGAGCCTCGGTCTCAGCCAGGCCAACCGCCCCCTGCGGCTGCGCCTCGGCGGGGGCGGCACCTCCCTCCTGCCCACGCTGCTGGTCCACCGCTTCCACGTGGACGAAAACACCTGCGCGGCCACCAGCCTGCGCCTGCGCCTCCTGTGCATCGCCAGCCGGGCCGACATCCCGCCCCGCCAGTTTCTGGGCCAGCCCGTGCAGCTCCAGGTGGTCACCGACAGCGGCCGGCTGCGCGCTTTCAACGCCCTCATCGTGCGCGCCCAGCCGGGGCAGTTCGACGGCAGCCTGCAAACCTGGCTCATCGAAGCCGTCGATGCCTGCGCCTTCATGGGCACCGGCCGCAACAGCCGCATCTACCTCCGCAAGAGCGTCATCGAGATCACCGAGCAGCTCCTCGGCGAATGGCGCGCGCACAGCCCGGTGCTGGCCGGCTGCTTCGACTTCGACACCCGCCAGCTCAGGCACGACCGCTACCCGCAGCGGGAGATGAGCATCCAGTGGAACGAATCCGACCCGGCCTTCCTGATGCGCCTGTGGCGCAAGCACGGCATCGCCTGGGGCGTTCGGGCCGAGGCCGACGCCAGCCCCACCGACCCGCCGCGCCACACCCTGGTGCTGGTCGACGACAGCGCCCAGCTTCCGGCCAACCCGGCCGGCCGCCTGCGCTGCCACACCGGCACCGCGGTTCGCGAGCAGGATGACATCACCCTGTGGAGCCCCGTCGGCTGCGTCGTCCCCGGCCTTGTCGAACGCGCCGCCTGGGACTACACGCAGCAGCAAGCGCTCCAGGCAGACACACGCTCGATGGCCCAGCTCGGCGAGCAGGGCGACGCCCTCGCCCGCGCCCTCTCCGATGTTCGCATCGAGCCGCCCCACTGGGCCGACGGCAACAGCCACCACCAGCAGCTCACCCTGCTGCGCATGCAGCACCACGAGATGAACGCCGCCGGCGTGTCGGGCGCCACCACCGCCCGCGACCTGGCCTGCCTCACCTGGGCCGCCATCGACGAACTCCCGGGCGGGCTGCCACTCAGCCCCCCGCCCGAGGCCATCAACAACGAATTCCTGTTCACCCAGGTCAGCCACTGGGGCTGCAACAACCTCCCCAAAGACGTCTCCGAGTCCCTCGACAGCCTCATTGCCGCCAGCGGCTGGGAGCTGGCGCGCCCCAACATCGGCCAGCACGACGAATCGCGCCGCTACGCCAACACCTTCTGCGCCATCCCTCGCCACACCCCGCTCAGCCCGGCCTTCGACCCCGCCCTGCACTGGCCCAGCCTGCCCCCCATGAGCGCCGTCGTCGTCTGCCCGGAAGGCGAGGAGGTGTATTGCGACGAACACGGCCGGGTGCATGTGCAGTTCCAGGGCCTGCGGGCCACCGACCACAGCCACGCCGCCGGCGCCGGCACCAGCGGCACGCCCCGCGACAGCGCGCCCGTGCGGGTGGCCACCCCCGCCGCCAGCGCCCGCCAGGGTTTCATCCAGCTCCCCCGCAGGGGCGACGAGGTGATCGTGTCGTTCATGGGTGGCGACCCGGACAAGCCCATCATCACCCACGCGGTGCACAGCCCCGCCAATCCGCCGCCCCGCTTTCACGACAGCGGCAGCCTGCCCGGCAACCGCCATATTTCCGGCAACCGCACGGTCGAGATCAAGGGCAGCCGCGCCACCCACACCCTCCACGACAGCACGCCGGGGCAACCCCGGTTCCAGGCCCACTGCGACTTCACCCACAGCCAGCTCAACCTCGGCTACATCGTCCATCCCCGCCAGGACGGCAAGGCCGAACCCCGCGGCGAGGGCGTCGAGCTGCGCACCGACGGCGCCGCTGCCACCCGCGCCGCCCGCGGCATCCTGCTCAGCGCCTGGAAGCGCCTCGACAGCAGCGGCGGGCAGCTCGACTACGCCGAAGCCCTGGCTCTGATGGAGTCCGGCCTCGAGCTCTTCAAGAGCATGGGCGACTACGCCGCCCGGCACCAGGGGCGCCCAGCCGATGCCGAGGGCCAGGCCGCCCTCCAGGCCCTCGCCCAGAAATGGGAAGGCGGCACCAACACCGCCCCCAAGGCCGACCCCGCCGACACCGCCTTCATCGCCCTCACCGCCCCCCAGGGCATCGTCCACACCACGCCCGAGACCATCGCGCAATACGCCGGGCGCAACACCGACACCGTCGCCCAGCAGCACGTGCAGATCACCGCCGGCCAGCACTACGCCGTCAATGCCGGCCAGGGCATCCGCCAGTTCGCCCACGGCGGCGGCATCCACCACATCGCCCACCAGGGCGAGCTCCTCATGCAGAGCCAGCACGACAGCACCCGCCTCGAATCCGCCCGCAACATCACCCTCAGCGCCGGCGAGGAGGCCCGCATCACCGCCCGCAGCATCACCCTGGTGGCCGAGGACGGCAGCTTCATCAAGATCGGCGACGGCATCACCCTCGGCACCAAGGGCAGCATCAAGCAGCACGCCGCGAGCTTCCCCCACGCCGGCCCGCAGACCATCGCCGCGCAGAAGCCCGAGTTCACCCAGGAGGCCGTCCAGGCCAGCTTCGTCCTGCGCCGCAACGCCGCCAACCCCCTCAGCCCGCCCCTGCCCGACCAGCCCTACAAGATCGAGCTATCCGACGGCAGCATCGTCGAAGGCATCACCGACGCCGAAGGCCGCACCTGCCTCACCGAGCGGGACGCCATGCACATCGCCACTATCAGCGCCGGGAGCAAGGCATGAGCAGGCCGAAGAGCCGCTACCCGCGGGCCGACTTCCCCCTCTTCAAGGGGCACACCGTCCTCAGCGCCAGCAGCCTCGCCAAGTGCGTGGACGTCCCCGCCGAACACGTGGGCGCCTGCATCCTGGTGCATGGGGTCAACGACGTGGGCAACGGGTACCAGGCCGTCGAGGAAGGCCTCCTCGAGGGCCTCGCCCAGCGCATGGGCTGGAAAGCCGCTGACGTCAAGAATTGCCAGCCACCCTACACCGCGGCCAAGTACCGCATGCCGACAAGCGACGACGCCCGCAAGCTCGAAGCCGACCCGGACGCGGTGTTCTTCAAGCGCAGCATCAAGCCCGCAACACACAGCCCGGTGATTCCGTTTTATTGGGGGTATCGGGACATGAAGTCGGACCGAAACCGGAACATCAACGGCCAATTGGTGGACGACTTCGACAACCGCCTTGACCTCGACCGCAGCAAGGGCGGCGGCCCCTTCGCCAACGCCACCACCAACCTTGCCGACATGTGGAACCGGGGCACCCCCACCATCACCAAATACGCTGACATGGCCTCCCGCGACCCCTACCGCCCCTTGCGTGGCGGCCCGGGCCGCATGTACTTCGTGCTCGCCGCCCAGCGCCTGGCAGCCCTGGTGGCAATGATCCGCGACTACAACCAGGAGGTGCCCGAAACCGTCACCGTCATCGCCCACAGCCAGGGCTGCCTCGTCTCGCTACTCGCCCAGGCCTTCCTGATGGAAGAGGGCAAGAAGGCCGCCGACACCCTCATCCTGACCCATCCGCCCTACGGTCTGGAGCCCCATTTATCCGAAGAATACAACCGGGAAACCCACGCCAAAAAAGCGGGCAGGAAACCCGCCGAGGACAGCGGCAAGCAGGACAACAAGGCCCCAAAAAAAGACGCAGAGCCCGTCATCCCCGGCGGCGAGGACGCCGCCATGCAGGGCCTATACGAAGCCCTCAAAGGACTACAGAGCGTCCGAGCCCGGCTCGAAACCCTGGTCAACATCGTCCAAGGCGTGGCAGCCGGGCGCAAGGCAAAGTGGAGCGACGACGAACTCCAACGCATGGGACGCAGCGGCCTCCACACCGAAGCGTGGAAGGCGGCCGAAGACCGGGACAACCGGGGCAAGGTCTACCTCTACTTCTGCCCCGAGGACATGACCGTCGCGTTGCCCAGCGTAGAAGGCATTGGCTGGCAGGGTGTGCCCCACCAATTATTCGATGAACGCTCAATCGGGGCGGGGAAGACTATAGGACAACGCCGGCAAGCACTCGACCCCAAGGAAACACTGCAACCTGGCCCCGGGACACGTGTCGAGCGATCGCCACTGAAAGAACTGGGCCCGAGCTTCCTGCAGCGTGTCTTCACCCAAAAACTGCGCGACATAGGCGGGACGAAGCAAACCTTCAAAGTAGGCCTGCCCCCCCAGGACTTCATCCTGTCGCTGAGAGGAGAAGATGATCACGCCCACGCCGACGGCGATGTCACCACACTACGCGGTCGCTTTTACAAAAGCTTGGCGAGCCAGGAGCACATTCCTTTCGACGCAATCGCTCCAAATCTTCGGGCAGCCAGACGCCAGCAACTGGCCTCACGCAGACTGATCAATGGAGAGAAACTCAAAGAGCCGCATACCGCCGAACTCCACGGCGGCATCAGCCCTACCGCCGCCGGGAGTCTTCACGAAAGCGTCGACCCCATCGACGCAGCCATCGCGGTGACCAGCGACTATGGGATCGAGACTGCGCCGCGGCAGGTCATAGACGACCCCCGTCCCCCGAAGAACGGCGAGGCCGACAGTAACGGCGCTCCCGGCTTGAGGCTCAGTCCACACGAATTGGCCAACGTGGAAGCCCGCTGGAACGAGGGCAAGCCGGAAGGCGACCATATCAAACTCATCACGG
>JAKLLM010000088.1 GCA_023150125.1 Zoogloea sp. | reverse complement strand
GAATAACTTCGTCGAGCATTTCATCGATTCGAGTGGCGTGGTGTCGTGGCGCTTCTTCAGCGCGAAGGCCGACTACGAATTCGTCGAATGGGATTTCTCTGGCCACGGGGAGAACTCGAATGCCATGGAGGCCGCCACGCTTTTCGGCATTCTCGAAGGCATGGGCAAGGAAGTGTATATGGCCGTTTATGACCAATTGGGCGCCACGGCCTGCCGCATTCTGGTGCCGGGGTATTCGGAGGTCTATCCGGTTGAAGACCTGATCTGGGACAACACGAACAAGGCGCTGCAATTCCGCGCCGACATTCTCAACCTGCACCGCCTCGACGATGCCGCCCTCGAGGCGCTGCTCGAACGCCTTGAAGACAGCGAGCTCGACGATTACACCGACATCATCACGCTGATCGGCATCGAGTTTGACGAGAACACGGCCTGGGGCCAGCTGACGATCCTGGAATTGAAGCTGCTGATCAACCTGGCCCTCAAGCAATTCGAAGAGGCGAAGGAGCGGGTGGAGGCCTTCCTGCAATACAACGAGAACACGGTCGAGTGCGGATTGTTCTACCAGGCGCTCAACGTGGTGCTCGAGGTGCTGCTCGACGATGAGCTCGAGTTGGAAGATTACGAGGCCAATTTCCGCCGCATGTTCGGCCATCCGCGGATGGACGCGGTGATCGGCTCGGTGGAGGGCAGCGTGCGCTTCTTCGGCCTCACGCCGACCAGCATGAAACTCGAAGGGCTCGACCGGCACCAGCGCCTGATCGACAGCTATAAAAAGCTGCACACCGCGCGGGCGCGCGTGGCGGCTGCGTCCAGCTAGGAAGCGAGGAAGCCGTCCGCCTCACGCCCCGGCGGCCTTGAAGCCCGGGTGGCGGAAGTATTTTTGATAAGCCTTCAGCGCCTGCAGCACACGCACCGCGCCGTCGTGCCGCGGTGCGGCAGCCTTGCCCTCCATGGCCTCGGCGCCGGCCAGCAGCTCGGCGATGACGATGTGGAGCTGGGCGTCGGCCTCGGGGGCCAGCTTGCAGTGCTCGACGGCGTGGGCCACGTGGCGGCCGACGGCTGCGGCCAGCGCGTCGTAATCGGCATCGCCGAAACGATCATGGTGGATCGCCGGGAGCGCCTTCGCCATGGCCTGGTTGATGCCGGCCATCGACTGGCGCAGCGGGGCGTCGGTGGCCCATTGCCTGCCGGCATTGAGGTGCAGCGTCGGGGCGCTGGCTTGGCTGTCGCCGTGGTGGTGATGGTGCGCGTCGGCGGCCTGCACCGGCAGGCTGGCCGAGGTGCCGGCGATCAGGGTGAAGGCCGTCAGGGCCAGCAGGCGTCGGGTTTTCATCGGGGGCTCCGGGTGGGCTGTGAATACCCGACAATTATGGTCGGGTAAGCGGCAGCCGGCTTTAACCGGAGTCAAGCGGGCGGGCCTACCACATCAGGTCGTCGGGCACCTGGAAGGCGGCGTAGGGGTCGTCGGCGTCGACCTCGGTGCTGGTCTTCTTGATCTGCACCACCAGCGACGGGTCGCGCTCGGCGATCTTGTCGGCGATCACCTTGGGGAGCAGCTCGATGGCCTCGCCCAGGCAGACGATCGCCAGGTGCCCGGCGATGATGTGTTCGCGCACCTTGGGCGACACGTGCACGCGCTTGATCTTGTTGTCGTGGGTGAAGTTGTAGGCGATGTCGCCCTTGCCCTTGTTCTGGCGGTTCTGCTGAACCATCTGGACGATCTGCGCCATGATCGCCTTCTGGGCCGCCGCCGCGTCGCGCTGGGCGTTGAGCTCGCGGGCCCGTTCGGCGTTCTTGCGCTGGATCTCGAGGGCCGCCAGGCGCGCCTCGTCGACGCTCTGGGTGCCGGCCTTGCGCTCGTCCTTCTTCTGCTTGGCCTTTTCCTGGTGCACCTGCTTGGCCTTGCCCTTGTTGACCAGGCCGGCTTTCAAAAACTGTTCCTGCAAGGAGGCCATCTCTGCCACTCCGGTAAATGGGTTGGGCCGGCCGGGCGCGGTGCCGGCCTGCGCGGGAGGCGGCAGGATAGCAAAAGATGCCGCCTCCGCGGCTGCGGGCGTCAGTCGTCCGGCCCTGCCTTGGTGGAGCGGATCAGGCCGATCAGGTCGTGGGGCTGGCCGCGCATGAGCTTCAGGAGCTCGGCGCGGGCCCGGGCGTATTCGACGCCGTCGGCCACCAGCTTGTCGAGCATCTCGCCGAAGCGCTGGCGCCGCCGCAGCCCGCTGGGCGACTGGTCGCGCCGGTCCGAGAAGGTTTCGAGCAGGGTCGAGCCGCAGGCGCAGTTGCGAAACACCTCGACGATCGAGGCTCCGTCCTCGTCGACGCTCTCCTTCAGCCCGGTGTGGTCGGGGCGGACCTGCCGGGTCGCGGCCAGGAACTCCGCGGCGTCCTCGTATTTGCGCCCGCAGTTGCGGCACAGCTTGGGAAAGGTCGCCTCTTCCAGCGCCCGCAGGCTGCGGAACAGGTCTTCGTGGGAGTAGCGGAGGCTCATGGGGCCGAGACGGGGGCAAAGAGGGTTTAACGGCCGCGGAGGCGCCTGGTTGAAGGTGGCGTCAGGGAGACGCCGCAAGTCGCCACCGGGGGCATCGTGAAATGCGTCGCTTGCCCGCCGCCGGAGGCCGGAGGCGTGCCGGCCAGGGGCATGGATGTCATCGGGCCCAATGGTAATGCAGGGCCGCGGGGCCTCGAGGCGCGCTCGTGATGCGGCAATCGGCCGCAGGGCGCGGGCCTCCGGGAGGCGCTCGGGCTTGACCCGCGAGGGCTATAATTGTAAGTAACTTATTACATACAAACCGCCATGCTTCCCAATCCCCGCCAATCGACCGAGTCCCGTCAGGCCGAGATCATTGCGACGATGCTCGCGCTGGCGGCCGGGAGAAATCCCGCCGATATCACGACGACCGACATCGCCAAGGCGATGAACCTGACCCAGGGGGCGCTGTTCCGGCACTTCCCAAGCAAGGAGGCCATCCGGCTGGCGGTGGCCGAGTGGGTCGAGGCGCACCTGATGGCCAGGCTGGAGGCTGCGCGCCAGGCGGCACCCGATGCGCTGAGGGGGCTGGAGGCGATGTTCCTGGCCCATGTGCAATTCATCCGGGAGTTTCCCGGCGTCCCGCGCTTTGTCTTTGCCGAACTCCAGCAGGCTGGGGATTCGCCGGTTCGCCGGCGTGTCCAGGCAATCATGCAGCGCCACCGCCAGAGCGTGGCAGAAGTGCTGGAGAGCGCCAGGGCCATGCAGCTGATCCGGCAAGACCTGGATTGCCGCGCGGCGGCGTCCTTGTTCCTGGGCGCCATCCAGGGGCTGGTCATCCAGGCCATGCTCGTGGAGGTGCCGGTGGAGGTCGATGAGCAGGCCGCCGGGGTGTTGCGCCTGTATCTCTACGGCCTGGGAGCCAGGCCATGAAACCAGCCGGCCTCCTTGCCCGCAAGGCGGGTCTCGGGCTTCTTGCGGTGCTTCTTGTCGTCGGTTTCGGATGGGTGGTGGCGCGCTCGGGCCCGCTGTCGCCCATCCGGGTGACGACCCTGCGTGTGGAGGCGGGCACCCTGTCGCCGGCCATCTTCGGCATCGGCACCGTCGAGGCGCGGCGCAGCTATCTCATCGGGCCCACCGCAGCCGGGCGGGTTCGGGCTGTCCATGCAGATGTCGGTGAGCGGGTGAAGGCGGGGCAGTTGCTGGCCGAGATCGACCCGGTTGACCTGGACGAGCGCCTGCGCGCGAGCGAGGCGGCTTACACCCGGGCGGCCAGCGCCGTCACCGCAGCCGAGGCCGCGCGCAAGGATGCGCTGGCCAGGCGGCAACTGGCCGAATTGAATGCCCGGCGCTACCGGGATCTGGGGGGGAGGAGTTTCGTCAGCGCCAGCGCGGTGGAGGGCAAGCAGCAGGAGCTGGATTCCGCGGCGGCGGCGCTGGAGGCCAGCGAGGCCAATCTGCAGGGCGCCCGGCAGGAGCTGGTCCGCCTGAGGGCCGACCGGGATGGCCAGCTTCAGCAGAGGCGCAACCTGCGCCTGGTGGCCCCCCGGGACGGTCTGGTGATCAGCCGGGACGCCGAGCCGGGCTCCACGGTCGTCGCTGGCCAGTCGGTGCTCCGGATGGTGGAGCCGGAGAGCCTGTGGATCAGGGCGCGGCTGGACCAGGGGCGATCGCGCGGGCTGGCGGTCGGGCAGACGGCGGAGATCGTCCTGCGCAGCCATGCCTCGACGCCGCTGCCGGGCAAGGTGGCGCGCATCGAGCCCGTGAGCGACAGCGTCACGGAGGAGCGCATCGCGATGGTGAGCTTCGATCGGATTCCTGACGGGCTCGGCGTCGGTGAGATGACCGAAGTCACCCTCGACGCGGGCTCGGCTCAGCCCGGGCTGCTCCTGCCGAACGCGGCCATCAAGTCGATGCCCCGGGGGACCGGGGTCTGGAAGCTCACCGCTGGCAAGCCGCAGCTCGCCCCGGTCAGGCTGGGCAGCATGAGCCTCGACGGGGCCGCGCTGGTGGTGGCCGGCCTGACGGAGGGCGACGAGGTCGTGGTGCACAGCGAGCGGGAGCTCGCCGAGGGCGTGCCGGTCGAGGTCGTCAGCCACCTCGTGGGGGATACGCGGTGATCAGCCTGGCGGGGCGCGACATCCTGCACTCCTGGTCGAGGTTCGTGCTGACCGGGGTCGGCCTTGGTCTGCTGATCGGCGTCACCCTGACGATGGCCGGGGTATACCGCGGGATGGTCGACGATGCCCGGGCGCTGCTCAACAACAGCGGCGCCGATATCTGGGTCGTGCAACAGGACACCCAGGGGCCCTACGCCGAGTCGTCGAGCATCCATGATGATGTCTATCGCACCTTGCGCGCCCTGCCGGGGGTGTCGCGGGCCGCCAGTGTCACCTACCTGACGATGCAGGTCCGGCGTGGCGACACCGATGTGCGCGCGATGGTGGTGGGCTTCGAGCCGGGGCAGCCAGGCGAGCCGGGCTACCTGGTGGCCGGCCGGCAGATCACCCGCAGCCACTACGAAGCGGTGGCCGATGTGAAGACCGGGTTTCGGCTGGGCGACACGCTGCGAATCCGCCGGCATGATTATCGGGTGGTCGGCCTGACGCGGCGGATGGTCTCGTCGGGCGGCGACCCGATGGTCTTCATCCCGCTCAAGGACGCCCAGGAGGCGCAGTTTCTGAAGGACAACGACGCCATCCTGGGCGAGCGGGCCCGCACCGCGGCCAATCCGGCGCTCAATCGCCCGGGCGTGCCGGGCCTGCTCGAGGCCCTGCAGGCCTCGCAGACCGCCAATCGCAGCGTCAACGCGGTGCTCGTCCAGGTAGCCCCGGGGGGCGAGCCGGAGCGCGTGGCGCGGGAGATCCGGCGCTGGAAGCACCTGCAGGCCTACACCCGACCCCAGATGGAAGAGATTCTGGTGTCCAAGCTGATCGCCACCTCGGCAAGGCAGATCGGCATGTTCCTGGTCATCCTGGCCATCGTGAGCGCCGCCATCGTGGCCTTCATCATCTACACCATGACGCTGGGCAAGATCCGCGAGATTGCCGTGCTGAAGCTGATCGGCACGCGCAACCGGACGATCGCCGGGATGATCCTGCAGCAGGCGCTGGGACTCGGCCTGATTGGCTTCATGGTCGGCAAGACGGCGGCAACCGTCTGGGCGCCGTTCTTTCCAAAGTATGTCCTGCTCGAACCGGGCGACGCCGCGCGCGGCCTGCTGGTGGTCATGGTGATCTGTGCCCTGGCCAGCACGCTGGCGATCCGGGTCGCCTTGCGGGTCGACCCGGCGACGGCCATGGGAGCTTGAGATGGAAGGCTTCGGGATCCACATAGAGGGCCTCCGCAAGCGCTACGGAGAGGGGAGCGCGGCGGTCGACGCCCTCAAGGACGTCAACATGACCGTCGCCCCGGGGGAGGTGGTCGGCCTGATCGGCCCGTCGGGCTCAGGCAAGAGCACCTTGCTCAAGTGCCTCGGGGCGGTCATCGAGCCGACCGCCGGCCGGATGACCCTGGGCGACGAGCTGATCTTCGACGACGGCTGGAAGATCCCGGACCTCCGGGCGGTGCGCCGCGACCGGATCGGTTTCATTTTTCAGGCGCCGTACCTGATCCCCTTCCTGGACGTCATCGACAACGTCGCCCTGCTGCCGATGCTGGCGGGCCAGCCGAACGATGTGGCCCGCAGACGGGCGAGGGACTTGCTGGAGGTGCTGGATGTCGGCCACCGGGCCGGGGCCCGGCCATCCCAGCTCTCCGGTGGCGAGCAGCAGCGCGTCGCGATTGCCCGCGCCCTGGCCAACCAGCCACCCGTCATCCTGGCGGACGAGCCCACGGCACCGCTGGACAGCGAGCGGGCGCTCGGGGTCGTGCGCATCCTCAACGAGATGGCCGGGCAGTTCCGAACCGCGATCATCGTCGTCACCCACGACGAAAAGATCATTCCCACCTTCAAGCGCATCTACCACATCCGGGACGGCCAGACCTTTGAAGAGAAGGGCCTGGGCGCCGGCTGAGGCACCCGGCCGGTCTGCCAGGGCAGTGCTCCGCCGCCCGCCTCGTCAGTCGTGCGGCGGGATCGCGAGCCGGGCTTCCAGGCCGCCACCCGGGCGGGGCCCCAGTTCGATCTGCCAGTCGTTGGCCCGGGCCAGCTGGCGGACGATGGGGAGGCCGAGCCCGGCGCCACCGGTGGCGGGGCTGCGGGCCGCGTCCAGCCGGACGAAGGGCGTGAACACGGCCTCCAGCTTGTCGCTCGGGATGCCCGGCCCGCGGTCGGCGACGCAGATGAGGGCGACGCCATCGACGATATCGAGGCTCAGGTCGACCGCCTGCTCGCCGCTGTAGCGCAGGGCGTTTTCGAGCAGGTTGCCGAGGGCCCGGCGCAGGGCGAGGCGCGGCGCGTGAATGGACTGCGGCTGGCAGCGTGTGCGGACCCGCCCGGGGCTTCGGCATTCTGCAGCCAGTTCGTGCAGCAGCGCGCACAGATCAAACGCCACGGCGGCCTCCCCTTCGAGGCCGCGGGCAAGATCGAGCACGTTGCCGATCAGCCGGTCCATCTCGGTGACGTCCCGATCCAGTTGTGCCAGCGTGCGGGCCGAGGGGCGCTCTTCGAGGAGGCTGACGGCCAGGCGCATGCGGGCCAGCGGGGTGCGCAGGTCGTGGGACAGCCCGGCCAGCAGGGTGGTGCGTGCGGTGAGGAGCTCCCGGACCTGGCGGGCCATGCCGTTGAAACGCCGGGCGAGGGTGGCCAGTTCGGCCGGGCCGGTCTCGTCGAGGAGTTCCGGCGTCTCTCCGCGCCCCAGCCGGGAGGCGGCTTGCTCCAGGCGCTCCAGGGGGGCAACCGTGCGGCTGGCCAGCCAGCGGGCCGTCAGCAGGGCCAGGGCGAAGCCCAGCGCCAGGGACACCAGCAGGGTCAGCACGGGGTGTGCGTCGACCCGCTTCAGCGGAAACCCCACCGAGATCGCCTGCATGCCGGAGGGAAGGGCGATCCATAGCCACGCTTCCCCGTGGATCTCCTCCCGCGCCAGGTGCTGCATCCGGCCGGTGCGGGCGGCCAGGGATGCTTCGACGAAATGCAGGTAAGGGCCGTGCCATTCGTCGCGGTCGTAGGCCGGGGGCTCGGCCCGCAGGGCCAGCTGATGGGTGGCGGCGAGTTCGTGCTCGAAGGCCGGGCGCGTTTCGGGCGGGAGCTCGCTCCAGGTTTGGGCGGACAGGAGCATCAGGCTGGCCAGGTCGGCGGCCGAGCTGCGGGCCATCGGCAGCATCAGGAAGACCACCACGGCCAAGGCCACCAGCAGTTCGAAGACCAGGAAGACGCCCACCAGCAGGCGGGCGTTCTGGCTGGCGAGGCTCCGCGTCATCGCCGCACCTGCGCCCCTAGCGGGTTGAACAGGTAGCCCTCGCCGCGCACGGTGCGGATGTATTCGGGGTTCGACGGGTCGGCTTCGATCCTGCGCCGCAGCCGGGTCACGCGGATGTCCACGCTGCGGTCGAAGGGGTCGCGGTCGTAGCCCTTGAGCAGGTCGATGATGTCGTCCCGCGACAGGACACGGTTCGGCCGCTCGACGAAGACCCGCAGCAGCTCGAACTCGGCGGTGGTGATGCGGACTTCGTGGTTGTCCCGCAGCAGGCGATGGGCCGATATGTCGAGGGCGAAGGGGCCGAAACAGTGCTTGCCAGGAATGGCTGCCGGCTGCTCTGCGGGCGCCGCGGCCCGGGTGCGGCGCAGCAGCGCCCTGAGGCGGGCAAGCAACTCCCGCGGGCTGAAGGGTTTGGCCATGTAGTCGTCGGCACCGACTTCGAGGCCGATCACGCGGTCCATCTCTTCGCCCCGCGCCGAGAGCATCAGGATGCCCACGCCGGAGTGGGCGCGGAGCTCGCGCGCCAGGCTGAGGCCGTCCTCGCCCGGCAGCATCAGGTCGAGGACGACCGCGTCGGGTGTCTGCCTGGCCATCGCCTGGCGCATCGTCGTGCCGTCCCCTGCCGATTCGATTTGAAGCCCGTTGGCGGCCAGGTATTCGGACAGCAGGTCGCGCAGGTCCGGGTCGTCGTCCACGATCAGCACGCGGGGCGGGAGAGGCGAAGTCATGCTTTCAGCTTAGCACCGGCCGGCCTGCCGATCTGCAGGTGATGCAGGCTGAAACGAAGTGATACCCGGCGTTACCGCCCCGACATCGGCCGGCTACGTTCGGCCCCGATCATGGAGTGGCCCCAATCACCTGACAGGGAGTCACGAATGTCGCGGCCTGCAAGCTGGCTGATCTTGAGTTGTCTGCTCGCAGTGGGCGCTGCCGCGATGGCAGGGGCCGCGACGGCGCAGGAGCGACCCTTGAATCTTTCGATTCCGAAGGAGGCTTCGGGACGGGGGTATTTCGGCCCCGCCGCGCCGGAACGGCTTGCCCTGGACAACGCCAGCGGCGGCGGTTCGGCCTCTGCACAGGCCGGCGAGGCCCGCGGTGGCGGAATGCCCTTCGGTGCCGGCTACGAGGCCCGGCGCGGCGCGGGCGGTGGCCTCGGTGGGCCGATGGGCGGTGGTGCGGGGCGGGGCAGGCGCTGAAGGTCGGCGTATCTGAGGCGCATTCTGATTCTGAAAGGAGATGATCATGAAGATGTGGAAATCGATCGGCGTGGTGTTTGGACTTGCGCTGGCCCTGGCAGGCGGCGCGGATGCCAGGGGGCCGGGTGGTGGAATGGGCGGTGGAATGGGGCAGGGGCGTGCGCAGCAATCCGGTGCCGGCCAGGGCTCCTCTGAGCGGGTGCGCAGCCAGGACTCGGAGCAGATCCGCGAGCAGAACCGCAGCCAGGGTGCAGGGCCGCAGCGGGAGCGTGACCGCCTGAGGGAGCAGGAGGCGGCGGGGACCCAGGAGCGCTTGCGTGATCGGGAGCGGATCCACACCCCGGCGGCCAGCCCGGCCGGCAATTGAGCAGAGCCATGCCCCCGTCCGGGTGACGGGGGTATCCGTCATGCAACCAGAAGGAGCATCGATAATGAAACGTCCTGTGATACCCACCGTTTTATTGATTTCTGCGGCATTCGCGCTGACGGCCTGTGGCGGAGGCGGGAGCGAGACGGCCTCGGCCGACGCCGCCCAGCCGGTGGAGGTGGTCGTCGACGGGGTTGCGACGATCAGCGCCGCCCGGCTCGGCAACCTGCTCAGGACGGTGCCCGTGGAGCCCCTGAGTGCGGCGGAGCAGACGTCCCTGGTGTTCATGC
The DNA here is from genome assembly GCA_023150125.1 of Zoogloea sp. GTDB lineage: Bacteria > Pseudomonadota > Gammaproteobacteria > Burkholderiales > Rhodocyclaceae > Zoogloea. Next base: position 1,286 of record JAKLLM010000088.1, on the reverse strand, counting down.
GGGAAGAGGAGAAGCTTGCCCGTGACGTATATGTCTACCTCGACAGCCTCTGGGGCGCGAGCGTCCCGACGTTCTCGAACATAGCAAGGAGCGAGGCGACCCACATGGCCTCCGTCCTCACCTTGCTCCAGCGCTACGCGCTGTCCGATCCGGCCGCCGCGACCGGGCTGGGGCAGTTCTCCGACCCACGGCTGCAGGTGCTTTATGACCAGCTGGTGGCAGGCGGTTCGGTGTCGCTGGTCGAGGCCTTGAAGGTCGGGGCTGCCATCGAGGAGATCGACATCATCGATCTCCAGGCGGCGCTGGCCCTCATTGATAACCGGGATATCCGTCTGGTTTACGAAAGCCTCGTGAGTGGCTCAAGGAACCATCTGCAGGCATTCGTGTGGGCCCTGCAGCAACAGGGTGTTGTTTACACGCCGCAGTACCTGACGCCGGCGGACTACGCAGCCATCGTCGGCAGCTAGGGCCAGCGCGGGGCAGCCTCTCTGGCGCTTCCGCCGGTGAGGCTGATCAGCTCCGCACGCGGTCGGTGTCGAGGGGGGCGAACTGTCTTTTCGGGTAGTAGCCCACGCGCCGCCGGCCTGCAGGCTGAGGGCTGCGTGGCGGGCGGGGGTGGGGCGTCATGGTCGGCGCTGACAGGCGTGGTCGGGGAAAAACCAAATAGCCTCTGGCGAAGGTGGGGCCCTTCCCCGTATTTTTTGTCGACCAGTGACGAGCTGGAGATGCTTCCCGATGGGCGAGGCTCTGTGCTATCCGTCGCCCTTGCCCCGCGCCGTCTTGCGCTTCTTGTCCCGCTCGCCGAGGACGATGTTCTTGGGCGCCGGTTTGGCGCCACCGTCGGCCTGCTCCAGCCACAGCAGGGCGTCGGCGTAGGCCATGAAGTGCTGGAGGTAGGCCGGCGAGATGTCGCGCATCCGGCGCAGGGCGCGCAGCACCAGGAAGTGGGAGTTCAGCGGGCCGGCGTTTTCCGGCTCGTCGGCGAGGGCCTGGTGGAACTGCTGGTCGACCCGCAGCTTCGACCAGGTGTCGCGGAAACAGGCGAGGGCCTTGAGCTCGGCCGGCGCGGCGGGGCTGTCGGACTGCGGGCCGGCGAAGGCGCTGCGGTTCTGCCCGGCGATGTGGGCGAGGAGCCCGGCCAGCGGGCTGGGGGCCGCGGGTTCGTCGCCTGGCGCGCTGGCGGTGGTCGGCATGCCTTCGCAGCGGGTGGCGTAGTCGTCGATGGCCCGGGCGAGGCGGCCTTCCAGCAGCGCCCGGGCCGTGCCGCGGGTGGCCGCGGTGCGGCG
>JAKLLM010000087.1 GCA_023150125.1 Zoogloea sp. | reverse complement strand
CGGGCGGCGGGGCGTGGCCGTCGGCGAGGCGCACGCGCAGCGCGGCGGCAAACAGCCCGGACCGGCAGCGCAGGCCGGCCTCGCCGCCGCCACAGCCTTCGCGCCACAGGCGCTGGGTGAGCGCAAAACGGTTGGCCCGGCGCACCCCGACGTCGATCGCGTAGGGCGTGTCGACGCCCCGCACCGCCGCAAAGCCGTGGAAGGCCCGCCCCTCGGCGGCCAGCTGGGCTGCAATGGCCGGGTTGGCGTTGGTTTCGTCCCACAGGGCGCGGGAGAAGATCGGCGCGCCGTTCTGGTGGCAGGCGAAACAGACGTGCCGGTTGGCGTAGAACACCTGCGGCCGCCCGCCGGCCCGGTAGTCCTTGACCAGCTGGAACTCGAAGCGCCCGGCTGCTTCGTTGTAGCTGATCACCTCGAGCACCGCGGTTTTTTCCTGGTAGCCGATGTAGAGCCTGTCCTTGAGCAGCGGCGCGCCGGGCGCCGGCTCGGCATCGACCGCCGCGAGGTAGCGCGGAAAGCTGAAGGCATCGGGCCCGGCCGCGGTGCGCTGCAGCGAACGCCCCAGCGGGATCAGCATCCGGCGCATCGGCCCGCCGGCCAGCTGGGCATCGACCCGGGCGAGGAGCGCCTCGAAGGGGAAAGGCAGGCGATGCACGCTGCGGCCGACGCGGGCTTCGGCAAACAGCGCGTCGAAGAGGGAGCCGCCGGCCGGCGGCAGCGAGTCGCCGGGCCGGGCCGGGTCGATCACCCAGGCCGGCGCGTCGGCGGGCTCAGCTGCCGCGGCCCGCGGCATCAGGGCGGCGCCGCCCAGCAGCAGGCTGGCAAGCACGGCAGGCGGGCGCATCGCGGGGCTCCATCAGCGCCGCCTAGCCGGCCGTCGCCAGCAGCTTGCGGGGCTGGGTGCCGGGCCAGCAGTCTTCCTGCACCTGGCCGGTCTTCACGAAGGCCTCGCGGCCGGCCTCGTCCATGGCCTTGTTGTGGAGCACGAAGTTGAGGGCGAAGACCTTGTCGAGGTAGGCGCGCCCCAGGTAGAGCCCAGGCCGGACCATGCGGATCTCGTCGCGCACCCGCAACCCGCGGCGGCCGGCGAGGAAGTCGGGCTCCTCCTGGTAGCCGGGGATCTCGTCTGTGAAGAAGTAGTCGATGACGATGGATTCGCGCCGGGCGTCGAGCAGGCTCTGGCCGCAGTAGAGCTTGGCCGGGAAGAGCAGCCAGGTCTGCTTGCCTTCGAAGTCCATCTTGGCCGGCTCGCCCTTCACGAGGCCGGTCTTCTTGAGCACCGCGAGGTCTTCGATGCGGTTTCGCAGGATGCGCTCGTTGCGGTAGAAGACCTTGCCCCGCCACAGGCTCTCGCCCACCTCTTCGAGGGCCAGGCCCTTGAGGTGGAGCGCCAGCCCGCCAAAGCCGCCGACGATCTCGGCCACGCGGAACTTGCCGCTGCCGCCGCGGGGCAGCAGGATGCGTCCGTCGAAGGCCCCGTCGGGGATCGGGCCGGCCGACAGCCGGGCGTAGAGCTGGTCGAGCTGCTCCTGGTCGAGCCCGGCCAGCCAGTCGGGCGTGACCTTGGCCAGCTCGACGGTGGCGATCGGGAGCTGGTGGTCCACCTGGGCGAAGTCGGGCTTGGAGGCGTGGGACTTGTCCCACGGCGCAAAGGCGATGGCCGGGGCGGCGCCCTCCGGTGTCTTGCCGGAGCAGCCGGCGAGGAGCGCGATGGCGGCGAGGGCGGCGGCGAGGGCGGTAGGTGTTTTCATGGCGTTCCCCCTCACAGGGTGGCGAGGAAGGCGGTGACGGCCTTTTTGTCGGCGTCGGACAGATCCTCGCCGAAGCGGTGGCCTTCGTTCTCCACCAGCTGGTCGCAGCTCACGTAGTTGGCCGACAAAAAGTCGCGCTGCTCGCGCAGGATGTCCACGAAGCGCTTGGGCTCCTTCAGCACCTCCTCGGTGATCGCCTGGAGCGTCGGCACCAGGGCCTTGCGGCCGGCGGCCTCGAGGCGGGCCGGGTCGTGCTTGGCGAGGTAGAGGTCGGCGATCAGCTGCTTGTGGAGCAGGCCGTTGAGAAAGCCGGCGCTGGCGCCCATCGGGATCTTCACCTGGCCGAAACCGCCCAGGGGCTTCTCGACCTTGCCGTCGAGCGGGCGGATGCCCACGTCGATCAGCAGGTCGGCATTGGTGAAGGTCACCTTGCGGCCGCGGGCGGCGGGGTTGAGGAGCTCGTGCATCGAGCGCTTGTAGAGCTCGAAGCGGCCGTCGACGCTCGGGTCGTAGCGCAGGCAGGCCGGCTGCTCGGCCAGCAGCTTGCCGTCGGCGCCCACGTAGCGGGCGCGGTGGAAGTCGTTGTCGCGGTTGGCCGGCTTGCCGCAGATCTCGGGGCCGATGGCGTTGTTGTGCATGAAGGGCGCCGTCGCCCACACGTTCACCAGCGAGATGTTGCGCAGGTAGCCGCGGCCGCCGTTCTTCAGCGCGTCCTGCTGCGGCAGGTCGGCCAGGGGCGGGCGGGCGCGCATGCTCTCGGAGCCGTATTCCATGTACAGGTGGCCGGCCATGTGGTTGCTGTGCAGCGCCCGGCACGGGAAGGTGCCCACCTCGGTCACCGGCGTGGCCTCGTCGTTGCCCAGAAAATCGGCGCGCACCTGGCGCGGGTGCGCCTCGCTGGGCGCGGCGAAGTCGCGGCTGGCAAAGGGCCCGCCGGCGGCTTCGGGGATGCTCGAGTGGCAGCGGGCGCAGGTTTCGCCAAACACCTTGCTGCCCCGGGCCACCGCGCCCTTGCCGAACTCCTTCTCGAGGTCGGCCACCAGCTCGGCCCGGCCGTAGGCGGCGCCACGGCGCGCGTTGGCGCGGGCGGCGGCGAGGTCGGTCTGGTCGGATTCGGCCGAGGCGAAGAAATCCATGATGTTCTGCAGGCGGTCTTCGACGGCCCGGAAGCTCGGGCAGTCGCGCCGGCACTGGCCGACGTTGAAGGGCGTCTGCCCGAAGCCGCGCTGCTGCGGGTCGACCTGGCGCATGTCGGTGAAGTGGTTCACCCAGCACTGCTCGGCACACGAGCCGATGTTGAAATACACCCGCTGGATCGCCTCCAGCGCGCCGGTGGAATCCTCCCCGCCCTTCAGGATGTGATGCACGCCGGGCAGCACCACCTTCTGGCCGCCCAGGTTGACCGGCGTGGTGTCGTCGCTGCGGGTCGAGAAGGCCCAGCACTTGCCACTGCGCCCGGGCTCGCACCAGCACTTGCCCTCGTCCTTCTCGGCGCCGCAGTCGGCCACCTTGCGCCACTTGGCGATGGATTCACCCTTGAACACCGGCCTCTGGGCCACATTCACCAGCGCGTTGATGGTGCCCGGGTTGTTCACCTGGTCGTGGGAGATCGCCGAGGTGTCGGTGACGCCCGGCCGGGCGTGGGCGAACATCTGGTATTCCAGCGCCGACTTGCTCATGCCCGAGCCGAGCAGCTCGGACATCCGCGTGTACTGGTTGCCCACCAGGCCCTTGATGTTCTCCCACTTGGGGTGGGCCGGGTCGGCCGGCGGGTTGAGGGGGTCGAAGGCGATGTGGCAGGAGCCGCACGATGTGCCGATCAGGAAGGGCGGCTCCACCGAGGCGTCGGCCAGCTTGCTCACCCGGCTGTCCGACTCGATGCCGGTGGTGCTGTCCATCCGGCGGCTGAAGCCGGACCAGTCGAGCTTGCCGCCATTGACGGCCTGCCAGCGGGCCAGGTCGAAGCGCGGGTTGGGAAACTTGCGGATGCCCAGCGCGCCGGTCGAGGTGCCGAAACGCAGGTCGCAGGCGCTGTGGCGCTGGTCCACCTTGCCGCCCTGGCTGTGGGGGTCGTCGGGGTCGAGGGCGGCGTCCTTGAGGCCGCAGGCCGGGTCCACGTAGCCGGGCTTGCCCACGTATTTGAGCAGCACGTCGTCGCCGGGGCACCAGTCGAAGCCGTAGGTCTCGTCGGTGGACTTTGCCGGGCAGTCGGGCTCGCCGGGCTTGCAGCAGGCCGGGTCGTTGATGATGCCCCAGGCCCAGAAGCGGTCGTCCCGCTGGTCGCTGCGCAGCACGCGGAACCAGTCGACGAGCACGCCGACGCGCTGCTGGAAGGTATAGGTGTGGAAGCGTTCGTTGCCGCCGGTGGCCTTGAACCAGATCAGCCGCCCGACGCATTCGGATTCGCTCAGGCCCTCGCGGGCGCAGGCCTCGCGGTAGGGCGCGTCCTGGTCGACGCTGGCCGCCTCGGGCTGCGGGGCCGCTGCCGGCGCTGCCGCGGGGGGCGGAGCGTTCTGGGCATGGGCCTGCATCACGCCGTCCGGCGGCCCGTCCCGCTGCAGCACCCACCCGCCGCCCAACACGGCCAGAACAACGGTGATTGAAATGACGAATGCCGCGACTGCGGCCGGACGGGTGCGTTTCATGGCTGCACTCCCTGGCGGAAGATTGCGCGCCCGGCACCCGCCACCACGCCGGCGGGGTCTCGCGCCCCGGGCGTCAGTCGTGGGTCTCTCTGTCGGGGCCGGTCATGATGGCGTTATAGCAAAGAAAGCGGCTTGCGCCGGGCGTATTGCAAATGAAAACGCAAATCGCCAGCAGCGCCGACATCGCCCATGCGGGTGTGCCATCCCGGAGTCCGGCGGCGCATTGTTGCAAACTCTGCAACAAAGAAAGGCTCAGAAACGGCTTTTTTTGCTCCAATCAAGGGGCTACAGTGCGTTCCATCACCCCGGCGCATGCGCCTCCAGGAGCCATCCATGAACCGCCACCCCGTCCTGTTCGTTTCCCACGGCGCCCCCGACGTGCTGCTCGACCCCGGCGCCACCGTGCGCCTGTGGCAAGACCTGGGCGCCCGCCTGCCCCGCCCGCGGGCGATCCTGGTGGTCTCCGCCCACTGGGCCGCGCGGGAACCCACCGTGAGCACCGCCGGCACCCCCGAAACCATCCACGATTTCGGCGGCTTTCCGCCGGCCCTCTACGAGATGGCCTACCCCTCCCCCGGCGCCCCGGCGCTGGCCGGCCGGGTGCGCGAGCTCATCACCGGCGCCGGCCTGCCCTGCGCCGAAACCCCTGACCGCGGCCTCGACCACGGCGCGTGGATCCCCCTGAAGGCCATGTACCCGGCGGCCGACATCCCCGTCGTGCAGCTGGCGATCCAGCCCTTCGCCGGGCCCGACTGGCACCGCCGCCTCGGCACCGCGCTGCGCCCGCTGCGCGACGAGGGCGTGCTGATCCTGGCCTCCGGCGCCGTCACCCACAACTTCGGCTGGCTCACCTGGGGCCGCAACGGCCAGCCGGTGCCCCAGGCCGCGGCCTTTGCCGACTGGCTGGGCGAGGCCCTGGCCCGGGACGACCGCCCGGCCCTCGTCGACTACCGCCGCCTCGCCCCCCACGGCGCCGGCGCCCACCCCACCGAGGAGCACCTGCTACCGCTGTTCGCCGCCCTGGGCGCCGCCGAACCCGGCGAGCAGCCCCTGCGCCTCACCCCCGAATACACCTACAGCGGCCTCGCCATGGATGCCTACCTGTGGCAGGACGCCAGCCCCACCCCCTACATCTCCGAGCCCGCACAACAATGAACGCACCCCACCGCTACACCGGCCCCGCCATCGCCGCCCACTGGATCGTCGCGCTGCTGATCATCGCCGCCTGGCCCTTGGGCGTTTACATGCACGAGCTGCCCCTGTCGCCCGACAAGCTCAAGCTCTACTCGTACCACAAGTGGATCGGCATCACGGTGCTGCTGCTCTTCGTGCCGCGCATCCTGTGGCGCATCACCCACCGCCCGCCGGCCCCGGTGCCGATGCCCGCCTGGCAGCACAAGGTGGCCGGAGGCACCCACCACCTGCTCTACCTGCTGATGGTGCTGGTGCCGCTGTCGGGCTGGCTGATGAGTTCCGCCAAGGGCTTCCAGACCGTCTATCTCGGCGTGCTGCCGCTGCCCGACCTGGTCGGCAAGAGCAAGGAGCTCGGCGACCTGCTGAAGGAAACCCACGAGGCCCTCAACTTCGCCCTGCTGGTGCTGGTCGGCCTGCACGTGGCCGGCGCCCTCAAGCACCACCTGATCGACAAGGATTCCACCCTGCGCCGGATGCTGCCCTTCGGCCGCTGAACTCAAGGCCGCGCCCGGCGCAGCGCCTCGTCGAGGGCTGCGTCGTGGCCGTAGATGTCGGGGTGGAACGCCACCCGCCCGTCCGGCGCCACCACCACGGTGTTGTAGGCCAGCACCACCCGCAGCGGTTCGCGCAGGCGCAGGGTGCTTGAAGTGCCCCGCGCCATCGCCTCGCGGATGCGGATCTCGTCCCACTCGGGCACGCCTTCCAGCACGAAGCCCGCCAGCGCCACCGGCGCCTCGACGCGGATGCAGCCGTGGCTGAAATCCCGCCGCAGGCGGGCAAACAGCCCCGGCGAGGGCGTGTGGTGCAGGTAGATGTTTTCGTCGTTGGGAAACACGAACTTGATGTCGCCCAGCGCATTCGCCGGCCCCGGCCTCTGGCGGATGCGCAGCCGGCCGCGCAGCACGGCGTCCAGGTTTTCCGCCGTCAGCGTGGTGAGGGCGCGGCCGTCGCCATCGACGAACTCGAAACCCTGGCGGGCGAAATAGCCGGGGCTGCGCTGCAGCTTCGGCACCAGCTCGGCCTGGGCGATGGAGGGCGGCACGTTCCAGTAGGGGCTGAACTCGATGAAGCGCATGTCCTCGGCGAAGAGCGGCGTGCGGGTGTCGAGGGCCTTGCCGACGATCACCCGCATCTGCAGCGCCAGCGTGGCCCGGCGGCCCTCCAGCGTGTAGGCCCGCAGCATGAACTCGGGCACGTTCACCACGATGCTCCGCGGCGCCCGCAGGCGCGGTGTCCAGCGCAGGCGCTCGAGGCCGAGCTCGATCTGGCGCACCCGGTGCGCCGGTGACACCTCCAGCTGGGCGAGGGTCGCGCGGCCGATCACCCCGTCGGCGGCCAGGCCGTGGCGCGCCTGGAAGGCCCTGAGGCCCGCCACCACCTCCCCTTCATAGCGGCCCGGCAGCCGGGCACTGGCCGGCAGGTCGCCCAGGGCCACCAGGCGCCGGGCCAGATCGCCGACGCCGGCCCAGGCCTGGCCGGGCTCCAGCTTGCGCCCCGGCAGCGGCGGTAGCGGCGCGCCCCACAGGCCACCGCGCAGGGGGTCTTCGGCGAGCTCCCGGTACATCCCAAGGGCCCGCCGCAGGCCAGGGTAGTCGGGCTGGGCCGGCGCCGCGCCATGCACCGCGTCGGCCAGCCGGCCGGCCGCCAAGGCCGCATGCAGCAGCCCGGCCGGGTCGAAGCCCTCGTCGCGCTCGACCTGCTGTCCGGCCTGGCTCGGCAGCTGGTCGATGCGGCCGCCATGCAGGTCGGCCAGGTAGCGCCGCATGGCCCGGGTAAGGGCCGCGTCGACGGCACGCCGCCCGGCCGCGTCGAGGGCCTCGGCGCCGGCCAGTTGCCAGGCGAGCCCCTCGGCGTCGTAGTCGGTTGGCGCCAGCCCGTCGGCCTCGGCCGCCAGCAGGAAACCCAGCGCCTGGTGGGCCGCCTCGCTCGGGCGTCCGCCGGCAAACCACGCAGGCCCGTCGTCCTGGGCCGCAGCCCAGGCCGCGAGCATGCAGCACAGGACGCCCACCGCCAGCCGGCAGGCGCTGTGCAGGTGGCGCCGCCACCCCCAAACGCTCGGATCACAACGGGTCATCAGCCAATCCCCGCCCCTGCCCTACCTTTTTTCTCACCACCCTCACACGACATTGGCAATAGATATTTCTGATAGTTGTGTCTTTATCCGAAAAAACTCCTGCCAACCCCTGTCGTGATTTTTTACACCCGATGGCCTGCAGCGGCGCCATGCCTCGGGTTCCTATCGGTTTTTCCGAGCGGCACCAAAATTGCTATCCAAGCTCTTCGACAGTGATGCCGAGCCCGCGTCACGAGCCTAACCGATCCGAAGAGGTGCCCTCATGAGCTACGTTTATGGTGAAGAACGCGTTAACGCCTACACCGTCGATTACCAGTATGCGCCGAGCGTCTCACCTCTCGCAGGTGGCGGCTACGTGGTGGTGTGGACTTCCCGCGAGCAGGACGGCAGCAACGACGGCATCTACGCCCAGCGCTTCACTGCATCGGGCGTCCCGACCGGGCCGGAGTTCCGCGTCAACACCACCACCGCCAATCACCAGCTCGAACCCAGGGTGGCCGGCCTCTCCGACGGCAGCTTCGCGGTGGTGTGGACCGACCGCAGCGGCGCCGACGGCAGCAGCTACGGGGTTTACATGCAGCGGGTCAGCGCCACCGGGCAGTTGCTGGGCGGCGAGCTGAAGGTCAACAGCTTCACCAACAACGACCAGGGCCAGCCGAGCATCGCCACCTACGGCGGTGGCTACGTCGTCACCTGGTATTCCAACGGCCAGGACGGCAGCGGCTATGGCGTATACGCCCAGCGCTTCGACAACGCCGGCACCCCGGTGCTGACCGGCGGCAGCAACGAGTTCCGCGTCAACACCACCACCGGCGGCAGCCAGTACGAGCCCGACGTGGCGGCCTCCGCCGACGGCAGCTTCGTCGTCGTATGGCGCTCAGACAACCAGGACGGCAGCGGCAGCAGCATCCAGGCCCAGCGCTACAACGCCGACGGCAGCGCGGCCGGCGGCGAGTTCCGGGTCAATTCGACCACCGCGAACAGCCAGTACGAAGCCCGGGTGGCGGCCCTCGAGGGCGGCGGCTTCGTCGTCGTGTGGCGCTCCGACAGCCAGGACGGCAGCGGCGCCGGCGTGTACGGGCAGCGCTACGACGCCGCCGGCGCCGCGGCGGGCGGCGAGTTCCGGGTCAACGAGAGCACCGCCGGCGGCCAGTACCAGCCCGACGTGTCGGCCCTCCCGGGCGGTGCTTTTGCGGTCACCTGGTACAACGACAACTACGACGGCAGCGGCAGCGGCTCCTACCAGGACGTCTACGTGCGCGAATACGCCGCCGACGGCTCCGCGCTCGGCGGCCAGCTCAAGGCCAACACCCCGACGGCCACCCAGAGCACCCAGTCCGAGCCGGCCGTCGCCAGCCTGGGCAGCGGCAACTACGTGGTGGTGTGGCGCTCCGAAGGCCAGGACGGCAGCCAGAGCGGCGTTTACCAGCAGCTCTTCGGCGACGCCGCCGAGCTGCCCCGGCAGTCGAACCCTGAACTCGGCGACTTCGCCGGCACCCTCACCTTCGGCGAAAACCTCGTCAATGCCACGCCGCAGATCATCGACCCGGCGGTCAGCCTCCTCGATCTCGACTCCGCGAACCTCGACGGCGGCCGTGTCGAAATTTTTTACACGCAGTTCGGCAGCGCCGAAGACCAGCTCGGGGTGCGCAACCAGGGCACCGGCGTGGCGCAGATCGGCGTGTCGGGCAACACCGTAAGCTACAACGACGGCAGCGGCGCGGTGGCCATCGGCACGCTCAGCGGCGGCAGCAACGGCGGCATGCTCACGATCAGCCTCAACGCCAACGCCAGCGTCGACGCGGTCGAGGCCCTGATCCAGAACCTCACCTACGCCAACAGCTCCAACAGCCCGCAGGCCAGCCGCACCATCGCCCTGCGCGTCTACGACGGCGACGGCGGCACCAGCGACGCCGGGTCGGTGCAGATCAACGTGACGCGCGAGGAGGACGGCACCCCGCTCGCCCACGCCGAGGAGCAGCTCAACACCCACACCCCCGGCACCCAGCAATGGCCTGCGGCGGCCACCCTGGCCGACGGCAGCTACGTGGTCGCCTGGCAGTCCGACAGCAGCCAGGACGGCGCCACCTGGGGCATCTACGCCCAGCGCTTCGCTGCCAACGGCGAGGCCATCGGGCCCGAAGTGCGGGTCAACACCCTCACCGACGGCGGCCAGAGCTGGGCCCAGGTGGCAGCCCTGTCCACCGGCGGCTACGTGATCACCTGGCAGGACGACGGCGCCAACGACGGCAGCGGCTACGCCACCTATGGCCAGCGCTTCGACGCCGCCGGCAGCGCCCTCGGCGCGCAGTTCCTGATCAACACCACCACCTCCGGCAACCAGTACCAGAGCAACGTCGCCGCCTACACGGGCGGCTTTGCCGCGGTGTGGACCACCGGCAGCGACATCTACCAGCAGCGCTTCACCAACGACGGCGTCAAGGTGGGCGGCGAGACCCTGGTCAGCACCGTCCCCGGCGGCGCCTCGGCCCAGGGCAGCAACCAGTACCTGCCCGACGTGGCCGCTTACGCCAACGGCAACCTGGTCGTGGTGTGGGCCGACGGCGGCAGCAACGACGGCAGCACGTATGGCGTCTATGGCCGCCTCTACGACGCCGGCACCGGCAGCTTCGGCAGCAGCTTCCTGGTCAATACCACCACCGCCAGCTACCAGACCTACGCGGCCGACTATGACTACGCGCCCAACGTGGCGGTGCTCGCCAGCGGCGACTTCGTCGTGGTGTGGCCCTCCTACGAGCAGGACGGCAGCGGCTGGGGGGTGATCGGCCAGCGCTTCAACGCCGCGGGCGTCAAGCAGGGCGGCGAGTTCGTGGTGAATGAAACCACCGCCGGCAGCCAGTACATCCCCGAGGTCACCGCCCTCTCCACCGGCGGCTTCGTGGTTGGCTTCTACAACGACAACTACGACATCAGCGGCAGCGGCACCACCGCCGATGCCTACATCCGCGAGTACGACGCCAGCGCCAACCCCATCGACGGCCAGCGCAAGCTGGAGTCCCCCGACAACAGCACGGCCGGCGAGCCCACCGTCGTCGACCTGGGCGGCGGCAATTTCGCGGTCGTCTATAACGGCTACGCCACCAGCGCCAACGGCGGCAACAACACCTACGAGATCCGCCAGCAGCTCTTTGGCAGCGGCGCCGCCCTGGCCCGCTCGGAGAGCCCGCAGCTGGGCGACTTCAGCGGCACGGTCACCCTGGCCGAGAACGACGTGAACGCCGGCCTGCAGGCCATCGACACCGCCGTCGGCCTCACCGACCCGGATTCCGGCAACTTCCAGGGCGGGCGGCTCGACCTCTACTACGTGCTGGGCGGCAGCGCCGAAGACCAGCTCGGCGTGATCCACGAGGGCAA
>JAKLLM010000086.1 GCA_023150125.1 Zoogloea sp. | reverse complement strand
CGTCCGGGCGGCGGGCGCTCATCACCACGCAGCCGGGGTACAGGGCGCGCAGCTCGGCCTCGCGCTCCGCCTGGGCGGTGGTGTCACCGACGTGGTCCATCTTGTTGAAGACGCGGATGCGCGGCACCTCTTCGGCGCCAATCTCGGCCAGCACCTCGTCGGTTACCTGCAGCTGGCGCTCGAAGCCGGGGTCGCTGGCGTCGATCACGTGGAGCAGCAGCGCCGCGTCGAGGGCCTCGTCGAGGGTCGACTTGAACGAGGCCACCAGGCCGTGGGGCAGATTCTTGATGAAGCCCACCGTGTCGCTCACCAACACGCGGGGCACGCTCTCGGGGTAGAGCACGCGCACCGTGGTATCCAGCGTGGCGAAGAGCTTGTTGGCCACCAGCACCTCGCTGCCGGTGAGGGCGCGCATCAGCGTGGACTTGCCGGCGTTGGTGTAGCCCACCAGCGCCACCGCGGCGAGGCCCTGGCGGCCCTGGCGGCGGGCGCGCTGGGTCTTGCGTTCGAGCTCCATCGCGGTGATCTCGAGCTGCAGCTCGGCGATGCGGTCGCGGATCTTGCGCCGGTCGAGCTCGGTGTGGGATTCGCCGGCGCCGCGGCCGCCCACTCCGCTGCGCTGGCGGCCCTGGGGCCCGGCCAGCTTGGCCATCTCACGAAGGCGCGGGGCCATGTAGCCAAGCCGGGCGATCTCCACCTGGGCGCGGGCCGCGCGGGAGCGGGCGTTGCGGTGGAAGATCTCGAGGATCACCATCGTACGGTCCATCACCGGGCAGCCGGCCTCGACTTCGAGGTTGCGGGCCTGGGTCGGCGAGATCTCGTGGTCCACAAGAATCGCCTCGATGGGCCGCCCGCCGAGGGCCGCCTGCACCTGCTCGAAGCCCTCGAAATCGTCCATGGCCGGTTCGTTCAGCACGAAGCGGCGGATCTCGTCCCGCTTGCCGGCCCCCAGATAACCCGTGGTGTCGAAGCCGGCGCGCTTCTGGATGAAGATGTGGACGACCTCGAAGCCCAGCGTCTTGGCGAGCTCGCGCAGCTCGGCGAGGGAGGCTTCAAACTCGCCGTCGCTCACGTTAGGCAGTTGCACCGCCGCCACGACGGCGCACATGGGCTTCTCTTTGACTTCACTTTGCATCGGCAGTCGGCTTCTCTTGATTGGTTGAGGACGGATAGTACCCGCAGGCGGGCAAAACACCCCCACCGGGCGTGCATCGAAACGGCAGGCCACCCTTGCGCGCCGTGCCGGATATCATGAATATGACATTTATCGCAAAGCCGGCCGGCCTCCCCGGGGCCTGTGGCATGGCCGTCAAATCCCGTGAAAGCCATGGCCACCTCGCAGCACATTAGCGTAAAACCCCATGAATACGGCAATTTTCAGAGCATCCCGGCCATTTCGAGGCCTTGCCTGCGCCGATATGTCGCGGGGCGGGGCATGTCTTGTACTAGAATGACCTGAGGTAAAAAACAACAAATTCCTCGATTCCGATCGTCTTGCAATAAAAGGGGGGAATGTCGTGGCTATCGACGATATGGCACGCAACAACCGTTCGCCCCAGGGCGAACTGGACGCCCTCCGGGTCGCCCTCGACCACGCCGGCGCCCTGATCTTCAGCAAGGACAGCCACTGCCGCTACACCTACGCCAACCAGCGCTTCTGCGAGCTGGTCGGTGCGACCCTCGAGAACGTGGTGGGGCACATGGCCGACGAGTTCTTCGACACTGCCACCGCCACCCTGCTCCACGAGCACGACGCGAAGATCCTTGCCTCCGGGCAGAGCATGCAGCAGCGGGAGACCCGCTTCTTCAAGAACAGCGGCGCCCGGCACCGTTTCCTGACCGTCAAGTCGCCGATCATCGGCCCGCAGGGCGAGATCGTCGGCCTGTCGGGGGTGTCCATCGACATCACCGAGAGCGAGCGCTTCGAGCAGGCGCTCAAGGAGAACCAGCAGCTCCTCGACGCGATCCTCAACAATGTGGATGGCTACATCTACATGAAGAACCGGGATCACCGCTACATCTACGTCAACCGGGCCAGCGCCGAGCTCTTCCGCCGCGAGCCCGAGGATGTCATCGGACGGAAGGATTCCGAGCTGCTGCCGCCCGAGGTCGCGCAGCACATAAGGGCGTCCGACGATCTCGTGTTCAAGACGGGCAAACGGCTCGCCTCCGAACAGAACCTGCCCAGCACCGACGGCCAGCCGCGCTACTACTGGTCCAAGAAGATGCTGCTGCGTCGGCCCGAGCAGCCCGACTGCCTGCTCGGCTTTGCCTCGGACATCACCGAGCTCAAGGGCGCCCAGGCCGCCAGGCTGCGTTCGGAGGCGCGTTTCCGCACCCTCTTCGACGCCAGCCGCGACGCGGTCGTGGTGATCCGGCAGGGGCGCTTCATCGACGGCAACCGGGCGGCCCTCGACACCCTGGGCGTCGATAGCCTGGGCACCCTGTGCCAGCTTCACCCGTGGGACGTCTCCGCGCCGGTGCAGCCCTGCGGCACGGCCTCCGAGGCGCTGGCGGAGGAATACATGGCGACCGCGCTGCGCCTGGGCCACCTGCGCGTCGAATGGATGCTGCGGCGCCGGGACAACGGCCTCGAGACGCCCGCCGACATCGTCCTGAGCGCCATGGACCTCGACGGCGAGCCGACCCTGCTGGCCTCGGTGCGCGACCTCACCGACCGCAAGCGCTACGAGGCCAAGATCCATCAGCTGGCCTTCTACGACGCCCTCACCGGCCTGCCCAACCGCCGCCTGTTCTTCGACCGGCTGTCCCAGGCCGTCACGCAAAGCCGCCGCAGCGGGCGGCACGGGGCGGTGATCTACCTCGACCTCGACAACTTCAAGCCAGTCAATGACCACCACGGCCACCGCGCCGGCGACCTGCTGCTGCAGGAAGTCGCCCGGCGCCTCGCCCACTGCCTGCGCGAGGAGGACACCGTGGCCCGCCTGGGGGGCGACGAGTTCGTCGCGCTGCTGGTCAGCGTGGCCCCCGACTACGAAACCACCCGCGCCTACGTGTGCGAAGTCGCCGAGCGCATCCGCGACACGCTGGCCCAGCCCTACCTGCTGGCGCTCGGCGACGCGGGCGGGCGGGCCCAGCTGGTGGAGCACTCGTGCTCGGCGAGCCTGGGCGTGACCCTGTTCCCGCCCGAGGAGAGCGACATGGAAGCCATCCTCAAGCTCGCCGACGGCGCCATGTACCGGGCCAAGGACGCCGGGCGCAACCAGATCCGCTTCGCCGCCCCGTAACCTCCGGCCGGCCCGGCGTGCCGAAGAGCGCGGCGCCCGCGCCCGAAAACGCGTACACTTGCTGCCCCGCGCACCCGCCCCTCAGCCCGCCCGCCATGCAGCCTATCTCCGACACCGACGCCCTCTTCCTTCTCGCCACCACGCTCGCCTCCAAGCGCCGCCCGGCCGAGCTCGTCGAGATCATCGCCGGCTTCGAGCCGCTGCTGGAGCCCGTGCCCGGCACCAGCCGGCTGATCGACAGCATCCGGCGGCTCACCGCCCACGGCCTGGTGCAGGTCGAGGACGAGCGCTTCTCGCTCAGCGCCGCGGGCCAGCAGCTGATGGTCGGGCTGCCCCGGAAAGCCGACACCGCCGGCCTCGTCACCCACCTGCGCGGCAAGCTCGCCGCCTTCGAGGGCCCGGCGAGCTTCCCCAGCGTGCATCTGGGCCAGGCCCAGGTGGACCGCGCGGTGCTCACCCAGCGCGCCGCCGCCAAGGAACCCGGCAAGAACCTGCTGATGCCCAAGCCGAAGGCCGAGGAAGAAGACACCCGCCGCAGCCCCTGGCGCGGTGGCGGCAAGGGCCGGCGCTGAACGCCCGAGCCGCTTCGCAGCGGGTCTCCCGCAAGTCCAGCCGATAGATTCCCTGATCTGCCTCCGCGAGCGACTGAAGTCGCCCCTTGCACGGGGTGCCGGCAATCTGGCTTCGGCGCGGGCTTTCAAAGATTCCACGGCCAACGGTGACATGGCCGAGACAAACAAGGGCATCAGGCCGGAGCCTGCGCGACTGAAGCCACGGCCATCCGGCCGGCGCCCAAGCGCCCTTACTTCACCAGCACGCTGACGGCGCTCATGCAGATCGGCTCGCCGTTCTTCCCCACCACGCTCGACAGCTCCCGGAAGGCGCTCGCCTGCACCTTCTCGGGCAGCGGCACGAACTTCGCCTGGCGGGCCAGCGCGTCGCCACGGCCGTAGGCCCACACGAAGAAACGCAGCGCGCGGGCGGTGCGGGCGGTATCGGTGGCCACCTTCGGCACCGCCACGTAGGTGCCCATCGTGATCGGCCAGGCGCCCTCGCCTGGCATCTGGGTCAGGCCATCCGAGAAATCCCCGTGCGAGAACCAGCGGCTGGCCACCACCGCGCTGTGGAAGCTCTCGGGCGAGGCGCTGAGGTAACGCCCCCCGGCCGTGCGCAGCTGCACCGGGGTCAGGCCATCCTCCACCACGTAGCTGTAATCGATGTAGCCGATCGCCCCCGGCGTGCTGCGTACAGTCTTCGACACCTCGCCGCTGCCCTTGACGGCGATGAAGCCCGCCGGCCACGGGTGCTTGCCGGCCACCCCGAAGCGCGTCTTCCAGGCCGGGCTGACCTTGCTGAGGTAATCGGAGAAATGGTGGGTCGAGCCGGAGCCGTCGCTCCTGCACACCACGCGGATCGGCTCGTTGGGCAAGGCCACGCCGGGGTTGAGGGCGGCGATCTCGGGGGCCTGCCAGTGGCTGATCTCGCCCAGGAAGATCCGCGCCAGCACCTCGCCACTCAGCTTGAGCGGCGCCCCGCCCTTGCGCAGGTTCACCACCGGGACGATGCCCGACACCACGGTCGGGAACATCACCAGGCCGTCCTTGGCGAGGGCCGCCTTCGGGGCGATCACGTCCGAC
Source organism: Zoogloea sp. (assembly GCA_023150125.1). Taxonomy (GTDB): domain Bacteria; phylum Pseudomonadota; class Gammaproteobacteria; order Burkholderiales; family Rhodocyclaceae; genus Zoogloea. Next base: position 6,174 of record JAKLLM010000086.1, on the reverse strand, counting down.
GCGCCAAAGTCGGCCTGGCGCTGCCTGATGCGCGCCATCCCGGCGCCGGAGCCCACCGGGTCGTAGTCGAGCGGCTCGCCGCCGGCCTTCTGGTATTCCTGCGCCCAGATCCGGTAGGCCGGCGCGGCGGCCGACGACCCGGCGCCGCTGATCTCGTCGGCCGCACGGGCAGGCGGGCAGACTGCGGTCGCGCCCAGGCACAGGCCGAGGACACCCTTCAAAAGGCTTCTTTTCATAGCTCCCATCGACGGCGCGCCGGCGGCGCACCGCGCTCTCTCTGCAAAGGCTGGTCCGGAAATGCCCGCTCGCGGCTGCACCGCCGGGCGCGGCTTCCCGGTTTGTTGGTCGAGCCGTGAGCTTAGTCACTCGCCGCCCCGCCGCATGTGAAAAGATTGGTGTCCGGCGCCCGAAATGCCACGGACACCGGCAGCGCCTTGTGATGGCGCACAAGCAAAGCCCCCGGGCCGTGCCGGGGGCCGACATGGCTCAGGGTTGATTAGAGCAGAGGAGTTCGACGGTTTGATGTCAGCGCGGCGCAGTACGCGGCGCCGGCCGAGGGGGCAAGGTCGCGGAGCGTGAGCGTGCATCCGGCACAGACGTCACGGCGAGGTGTGCGATTGCCGTGATCCCCGCGGCAGGCTGCGCCGATGGAAAGCCGCGGCCTTCCCTTATTTGATGTTCCGGCGGGCGGAACGCCACATCGGTGACACGCCCGTGGGCCCCGTCGGCTTGCGACCCGCTGTCAGAACACCGCTTCCCGCTCGGCCTCCGGCCGCAGCGCCGCCCGCACCACGGCTTCGCCGAGGGCCGGCGAGCACAGCTCGATGAAGCGGTAGGCGAAGCCGCGCAGGAAGTGCCCCTTGCGCACCGCGATGCGCGCGAGGTTCTCGCCGAACAGGTGATCGCTCGGCAACATGCGCAGGTTGCGGTCGCGCTCCGGGTCGAAGGCCATCGAGGCGACGATGCCGATGCCCAGCCCCAGCTCGACGTAGGCCTTGATCACGTCCGCGTCGAGGGCCGACATCACGATGTCTGGAGCGAGGCCCGCGTCGGCGAAGGTCTCGTCGATGCGGGCGCGGCCGGTGAAGCCCTGGTGGTAGGTGATCAGCGGATGCTCGGCGATGGCCTCAAGGGTCAGCGGCGTCACCCCCTCGAGCGGATGCCCGGCCGGCACGATCACCGAGTGGTGCCAGCCGTAGAAACCGAAGGAGACGCAATCGCTGATTTCGGCCAGGGTCTCGGTGGCGATGCCGATGTCGGCGCGGCCGTCCTGCAGCATCGTGGCGATCTCGTTGGGGCTGGCCTGGTGGAGCACCAGATGCACCTTGGGATAGGCCTGCTTGAAGCGCGTCACCACCCGCGGCAGCGCGTAGCGGGCCTGGGTGTGTGTGGTGGCGATGGTGAGCTGGCCGTGGTCCTTGTTGCTGAACTGGGCGGCGATGCTCTTGATGTTGCGGGCGTCCATCAGCATGCGGTCCACCACCACCGCCAGCTCCTCGCCGGGCTCGGTGAGGCCGAGCAGGCGCTTGCCCTTTCTCACGAAGAGTTCCAGCCCGAGCTCGTCCTCGAGGTCCTTGATGTGCTTGGAAACCCCCGACTGGGAGGTGAACAGCGCGGCCGCCACCTCGGTCAGGTTGAAGTTGCGGCGCACCGTCTCATGCACGATGCGCAGTTGCTGGAAGTTCATCAGATCTCCCAGTTGGGCGCGGCGGGAGCCGGCACGCCGCTCACGCCGCGCTCGAAGATGCTGAGGCGCGAAGGCACCAGGCGCACCGTCTGGCCTTCATTCAGGGCGAGCCGGCCGACCTCCTCGCGGGTCATCTCGACCTCGAAGATCTGGCCGCTGGAGCCGTTGAGGCCGTCGAGCTCGACCCGCGCCGTGACGCCGAACGACAGGATGCGGCTGATCCGCGCCGGCACGCCGCTGCCGTCCTCGGGGCTGACCACGATGTTGAGCTCGTGGGGCCGCGCGAAGGCGACCACCTCGGAGCCGGCATCCAGCGCCACCTTGTCGGAGGACAGGCGCTCGCCGCCCACATGCACGGCCTCGTTCTCGACGCGGCCGTGGAAGAGGTTCACCGAGCCCAGGAAGCCATACACGAAGGGCGAGGCCGGATGGCGGTAGACCTCTTCCGGCGTGCCCACCTGCTCGACCTTGCCGTGGTCCATCAGCACCACGCGGTCGGCGACCTCGAGGGCCTCTTCCTGGTCGTGGGTGACGAAGATCGAGGTGATGTGCAGCTCGTCGTGGAGCCGGCGCAGCCAGCGGCGCAGCTCCTTGCGCACCTTGGCGTCGAGCGCGCCGAAGGGCTCGTCGAGGAGCAGCACCCGCGGCTCGACCGCCAGCGCCCGGGCCAGCGCGATGCGCTGGCGCTGGCCGCCGGAGAGCTGCGACGGGAAGCGGTCGGCGATCCAGTCGAGCTGCACCAGCTTCAAGAGCTCGGTCACCTTGGCCTTGATCGCCGCCTCGGAGGGGCGCTGGCCGCGGGGCTTCATGCGCATCCCGAAGGCCACGTTGTCGAACACCGTCATGTGGCGGAACAGCGCGTAGTGCTGGAACACGAAGCCCACCTGGCGCTCCCGCACGTGGGTGTCGGAGGCATCGGCGCCGTCGAGCAGCACCTGCCCAGCATCGGCCGACTCCAGCCCGGCGATGATGCGCAGCAGCGTCGTCTTGCCGCAGCCCGAGGGCCCCAGCAGGGCCACCAGCTCGCCGGTGGGAAAGTCGAGGGAGACGTCCTTCAGCGCGGTGAAGCCACCGAACTGCTTGCGGATGTTGCGAACCTGGATACTCATTTTTGCTTCAACCTCATTCTTCGCGGGCGCCGGCGGCACCGGCACGCTTCTCGACCCACACCTTCACCGCCAGGGTCACCAGCGCCAAGAGCGCCAGCACCGACGCCACGGCAAAGGCGGCCGCAAACTGGTATTCGTTGTAGAGGATCTCGACATGCAGCGGCATCGTGTTGGTGAGGCCGCGGATGTGCCCCGACACCACGCTCACCGCGCCGAACTCGCCCATCGCCCGGGCGTTGCACAGGATCACCCCGTAGAGCAGGCCCCACTTCACGTTGGGCAGCGTCACGTGCCAGAAGGTCTGCCAGCCCCGGGCGCCGAGCACCACGGCGGCTTCTTCCTCGTCCTTGCCCTGGGCCTCCATCAGCGGGATGAGTTCGCGGGCGACGAAGGGAAAGGTCACGAAGACCGTCGCCAGCACAATGCCCGGCACCGCAAAGATGATCTTCACGTCGTGGTCAGACAGCCACGGCCCGAACCAGCCCTGGGCGCCGAACACCAGCACGTAGATCAGGCCCGCCACCACCGGCGAGACCGAGAACGGCAGGTCGATGAAGGTGATCAGCAGGTGCTTGCCGCGGAAGTCGAACTTGGTGATCGACCACGCCGCGGCCACGCCGAAGACGAGGTTGAGGGGTACCGAGATCAGCGCCGCGATGAGGGTCAGCTTGATCGCCGAGAGGGCATCGGGCTCGATGAGGGCCGCCAGGTAGGTGTCCCAGCCCTTGCGAAAGGCCTCGACGAACACCGCCACCAGCGGCATCAGCAGAAACACCGCAAAGAAGACGAGCGAGACACCCAGGATGGTCCACTTCACCCAGGCCGGCTCCCGCGTGGCGGCGTTGGCCTCGTAGCGGGTGGAACGGCCGGCGGAGTGTCCGCCGGAGGGCTTGAGAGCTGCAGCAGCGCCGGACATCAGCGTTCCCTCCCGGTGCGTTTGGCCGTCCAGGCCTGCAGGCCATTGATGGCGAGCAGCAGCGTGAACGAGAAGACCAGCATGACCACCGCGATCGCGGTCGCCCCTGCGTAGTCGTATTGTTCGAGCTTGGTGATGATCATCAGCGGGGTGATCTCGGAAACCATCGGGATGTTGCCGGCGATGAAGATCACCGAACCGTATTCGCCCACCGCACGGGCGAAGGCCATCGCGAAGCCGGTCAGCAGCGCCGGCATCAGGGTGGGGAAGACCACGTGGCGGAAGGCCTGCCAGCGGTTGGCGCCGAGGCTCGCCGCGGCTTCCTCGTACTCGGTGTCGAGGTCTTCGAGGATGGGCTGCACCGTGCGCACCACGAAGGGCAGGCCGATGAAGATAAGCGCCACCAGCACGCCCAGCGGCGTGAAGGCGACCTTGATGCCCAGCGGCTCGAGGTGCTGGCCCACCCAGCCGTTGGGCGCGTACAGCGCGGTGAGCGCGATGCCGGCCACCGCCGTGGGCAGCGCGAAGGGCAGGTCGACCAGCGCGTCCACCAGGCGCTTGCCGGGGAAGGAGTAGCGCACCAGCGCCCAGGCCAGCATCAGCCCGAACACCGCGTTGATCGACGCCGCCAGCAGCGAGGCGCCGAACGACAGCTTGTAGGAAGCCACCACAGTAGGCGCGGTGACCACGTTCCAGAACTGCTCGAAGCCCAGGCTGCTGCTCTTCACGAACACCGCCGCCAGCGGGATCAGCACGATCAGCGACAGATAGACCAGCGTGTAGCCGAGCGACAGGCCGAAGCCCGGCAACACGGAATTGCTGCGGGAAGCCATCAACGTTTCACCGTGATCTGGTCATACACGCCGCCGTCGGAGAAGTGGGTCTTCGAGACCGCGTCCCAGCTGCCGAACTTCTCCTCGACGGTGAAGGTGCGGATCGCCGGGAAGCGGGCCGCGTACTTCTTGGCCACCGCCGGGTCGCGCGGGCGGAAGTAATGCTTGGCGATGATCTCCTGGCCTTCCGGCGAGTACAGGAAGTTGAGGTAGGCGGTGGCCTGCTTGCGGGTGCCCTTCTTGTCCACCACCTTGTTCACGATGGCCACCGGCGCCGAGGTGTCGATGGAGATCGACGGATAGACCACATCGAACTTGTCGCCGCCCACTTCGCTGTCGATCAGCACCGCCTCGTTCTCGAAGGTGACCAGCACGTCGCCGATGCCGCGCTGGGTGAAGGTGGTGGTCGCGCCGCGGCCGCCGCCGTCGAACACCGGCACGTTGGCGAACAGCTTGCTCACGAACTCCTTCGCCTTGGCGTCATTGCCACCCTTGGAGAGCGCATAGCCCCAGGCCGCCAGGTAGCTGTAGCGGCCGTTGCCGGCGGTCTTGGGGTTGGGGATCACCACCTGCACGCCCGGGCGGGCCAGGTCGTCCCAGTCCTTGATGCCCTTCGGGTTGCCCTTGCGGACCAGGAAGATCGTCGCCGAGGTGTAGGGCGCCGAGCCGTTCGGGAAGGCCTTGCGCCAGTCGCTGCCGGTGAGGCCGCTCTTGGCGAGCATGTCCACGTCGAGGGCCTGGTTCATCGTCACCACGTCGGCCTCGAGGCCGGCGATCACCGACTGGATCTGCTTGCTCGACCCGCCGTGGCTCTGGTTGACCGTCAGCTTCTCGCCGGTGGTGCGCTGCCAGTGGGCGACGAAGGCCGGGTTGATCTCCTTGTAGAGCTCGCGGGCCACGTCATAGGAGACGTTGAGGAGCGTAGTATCGGCCTGCGCGCCACCGGCAGACAGCAGGCCCACGGCGGCCAGGGCGGCCACGACGGGGCGCACGAAGATACGGGACGGGGACATGGCGATTCTCCATTGAAAGTCGAGAAGCGCGAGTATAGAAAAGCCAGACCCCCACCCAAACGAATAAAAAAGGCTTTGCTTATTACTTTTTGCAAATAACGACCCCGGCCGGCGCCGGCCGACCCCATCGGAGCCCACCATGAAAACCTTCGCCCGAAGCCTCAAAGCCCTCGCCACCAGCCTCGCGGCGCTGGCCATTGGCGCCTGTGCCCAGTTCGGCGGGCCGCCCCTCGAGCCCGGCGTCAGCACCGTCGCCGACCTGCAGCGCAGCCTGGGCAGCCCGGCGATGCGCTGGCGCGAAGCCGACGGCGGCGAGCTGCTGGCCTACCCCCAGGGCCCGATGGGCGTGCATACCTGGATGGCCCGCAGCGACGCTTCCGGGCGCCTGACGAGCATCGACAACGCAATGCAGCCCCGTTACTTCGCCCGCATCCAGGCCGGCATGAGCCAGGACGAGGTGCTGCGCGTCCTCGGCCCCTCCTACCCGGGCTGGACGATCTACTTCAAGGCGCGGGACGAGCTGGTGTGGGAATGGCGCTACTGCGACGACTGGGCCGAGCCGGCCCGCTTCAGCGTGCTGTTCGACGGCACTAGCGGCAAGGTGCGCACCACCATG
>JAKLLM010000085.1 GCA_023150125.1 Zoogloea sp. | reverse complement strand
CGCAAGCAGGACGTCAGCGTCGCCAAGAACTACCTCTCCGCCGACGAGATGGACACCCTCAACCGCCTCGTCGTCATCTTCCTCGAACAGGCCGAACTGCGCGTCAAGCAGAAGCAGCAACTCACCCTCGATTACTGGCGCAAGAACGTCGATCGCCTGCTCGAATTCAACGACCACCCCGTGCTGCAAGGCTCCGGCAGCCGCTCGGCAGACCAAGCCAAGGCCATCGCCCACCAGCGCTATGACCTCTTCGACGCCCAGCGCCGCCAGACTGATGCGCTGGCGGCTGACGCGGAGGATTTGCGGATGCTGGAGGATGTGGAAAAGGCTGTGAAGGGTAGTGGGAAGAGGTGAAGGGATTCGTCAGGTGAGGGGCTGGTTGTCGGCCAAAGCGGACGTTGATTAGCAAGAACCAGATAGTCCGCTTCCGACCCTTTGCAGCCGGTCAAAATATCGAAAAGCGGCCGCTCAAGCGTAGGGCGGGTTAGCCGTAGGTGTAACCCGCTCGGAATAGGTGAGATCCTACAGAAAAAGAGGCTGTCAGCTCGGATCAATGACCTGCCCTGCAAGGCTCGAATAAGACCCGCAATGCATCATAGATGCACGATCTCCAGGTCACCCCAGCGGGACTTCAGGTATTCAGCAACCAACCGCCGGTGGCAGTATTCAGGAGTCGACTCACTGCAGAGAAGGCATCCACCATCAATGAGATCTTTAGGAACCTTTTCCTCAACTTTTCTCCGGGCCATCAAGTCCATGAATTGCTTTTCATAGCTAGCCCAGTCACCCCCGTTTTTCTTGTATTCGTCGAGGATCTCTTTGGTTGGCGCGAGGTCCGGCCGATGAACATAGTCAATGCGATTGATCTCGCGAAGGAAGAAGCGCAGGTCATCCTTCTTCGTAAACCCCGCGAGCTGGGACACGTTGTTCAGGCGAGCATCAACCAGCCTAACCAGGCCAGGCTGTTTGAGGCGCGAGAAGAACTGTTCGGCGTTCTTCTTCGTGAATCCGATGGTAAATACCTTCATTGCTTGGACCCTTCTCGCAGTTCTTCCTGAAGCATCGCCTCATCCTGATAAGCGATCCGCTCACCGTGAATCCGATATGCATCGATGAGAATTTCTTCACGTGTGTGGAACATGTCGCTTTCGGACATCTTATGGAGTTGAAGCATTCGCGCCTCCATAGCGCGATGCTCTTCCAAATGCCCGTCGGCATGTATGTGCTGTACTGGCGTTCCGGATTCGAACATGCGCCGCGCGACAAGTACTGCACGATGGCAATCGAGTGGGTCTTTTTCCGCGCACATCAGTGCAATTTGATACTTTTTCAAGCCCTGGCGCAGACGTTCTAGACCTTGTGCAAACAAGGGTTCCTTGGCCAACAGGTCGTACTGCACCTTTCCTTGGCGATAGCAAGCAGGGTTTTCACTTCGAGCCCCTAGCTCCTTGCCGAGGAACACATAGGCTATCTGCGCTTGAGCAAGCGCATTCTTAAGCGCGTCCCTGGAATACTGCGGGAAATGCCGACTGTAAGGGTGCGAGCGAACATCAGCCAGTGCGGTAACGCCATGCTGTTTCAAAATGGCAATAAACGCATCGATTGGATGCGTGGAGTGCCCGATAGTCAGAAGTTCGCTCATCCGCCCGCTCTCTCTTTGGTGATGATCGAGGCCACGAGCTTGTACGCGAACGTATCCCCTTTCTGGGGGGTGTAGGGCTCAGACAGGCTGATGCATGCAACGACCGAAGGAATTCGATACTCTCCAACTCCTTTCTCCAAGCATGCGCGCTCATACTCCGGATCGGTGACGTCCAGTTTGTAGTGCTGCCCACGGTAACTGAAACTGGCCCGCACGATCGGTTTCATGTCGCCGAAATCCGGGGCCTTAGGGCCCGCATGAAGAATCATCTCGTCCAGTTCGATCAAGCGCAAGGAGCCGCCATCTTCGTCGATGAGTCCGTCTGGAACGCGATTGTTGCGGTTGTAGTAGGCACTGAATCCGTTCGCCCAAAGGTCCGCAGCAGGGTCAACCAATTCAAGGACGTCGTCCCATGATGCGCGCCCTTTCTTCTCCCAATAGAATCTGTCGTCGATCAGAACATTCTCACTCTGGTGGCCGTGGGGTCGTTCCTCGATGCACGGAATCTCAATGACATCGAGTAACTGTGCGGTTTTGCCGTCCGAATAACGACGATCCAATTCGGAGATTTCGTGCCCGACTCGATTGCTGATTGGGCGGAACCAGGAGTTATCGCCCGTACGCTTGCCGGCAACACAGCGCCCTGAAATCTTCCTTGAGTTGGCCAGACAAACGATCGTTTCAATACTGTTCGGCGCATCGCTGCTCATTTCACTCTCCCTTTTTCCTTCCGCGAGTTTTCTCCGGCGCTGCCTCGGACTCGATATGCAAATCCTCCAAACCATGCGCGGCGCTAAATCACCCACCGGCGCAATTCGCTACGCTCATTGCTCCCTGCGGTGTCCAACGAATGTCTGCTTCAGGGCCACAACACCGACCGTCCGTTCATGGCTGGTTGCAGCCATTCTAGCGCATCCGAATGAATGTCTGCTCCGGCCGACAACCTGCCCCCTTCTTATGTGCCGGTCGGTCCCCCACAGCCACATGTCCATCCGCCCCTCAAAACCTATTTGACATCCACGCCCGCTTCCATCCAGAATCCAAACCTCGCACTCATGTGCGAACATCATAACGAAACAACACACTGGAGGAGAGAACAATGTCACAAAACCTGGTTTCCCTGGCCCTGTCTGCAGATCAACTGACGGAAGTGAACAAGGCGCTCGACATGCTCGAGAAGAACCTCGAGGGGCTGATCTCCCTGTCGGCGGATGATCGTGCCGAGCTGCGCAAGATGGGGCCGAAGTCGGAGATGTTTGCGCGCAAGGCGCATGATGTGCTGGCGCAGGCGCCGGAGATTCTGCCGGGCACTTTCGAGCTCGCCGACTTCACCGCCGACATCGAGGCGCTGGACCAGTTGCGGCCGGTGTTCACCCGGATCGCGGCGCTGGCCGGGCGGGCGGACGATACCGAGATGGCGCTGGGCAGCGACATATTCACGGCGGCGCTGGAGGGTTACCGGTTTGCCAAGCTGGCCGGCAAGGGGACGGCGCTGGACGAGCTGCGGGCCCAGGCGCGGGTGCGTTTTGCCCGCCAGGGCAAGCGCAAGGGGGCGGAAGGCAGCGACCCGGCTTGATCCCTGCCGGGCAGGATGGCCGAGTTCAGCTTTGACTTGAACTCTCGATGGGTGAACTTGAACCGGTTCAAGTTTGGCTTGAACTTTTCGACGTCTGACTTGAACTGCTGCATCTTCGACTTGAACCGGTTCAAGTCTGAGTTGAACTTTCAAAGCAAAAACTTGAACTTTCGAAAGTCAGACTTGAACTCTTGATGCCCGGACTTGCACGGGTTCAAGTTGGACTTGAACTCTCGAGGCTCCAACTTGAACGGCTTCAAGTTGGAGCCTTGATCCGGCGGGCGCTGGGTGACGGAGGTGCTTCCACGGGGCCGCGGGGAGGCTCGGGCGAGCGACTAATCGAAGGCTGCCCGGAGCGGTAGACTGGAGATTACCCTAGGTTGACGATTTATTTTTATACGAATAACTTGTCAACCCAGGAGGGCATCATGATCAATGATCGTATCCGCCGTGCCCGGGTGCTTCGAGGCCTGAGCCTTGAAGATCTGGCGCAGCGGCTGGGCGACATCAGCAAGCAGGCCTTGAACAAGTTCGAGAAGGGTGGGGCGGTGCCCAATTCGGCGCGCTTGCTGCAGCTTGCCAAGGCCTTGGGCGTCAAGCCCGAATACTTCTTTCGCCCGGATGCGGTGGCCTTGGCGCCCCTTGAGTTTCGCAAGCTCGCCAAGATGCCCAAAAGGCGCCAGGAGCAGGTCGAGGAGCAGATGCGCGAGCATCTGGAGCGCTACATCGCGCTGGAGCGTTGCTTTGACGCGGCAGATGTAGCGGTCGAGGCAGCGCCTGCCCGTTGCCTGCCTGTCTCATCCGTTGAAGCCGCCGAGGCGGCGGCCCGGAAGCTCCGGGAGGAGTGGGCCATTGGCGGTGACGCGATTGCCAATCTCACCGAATTGCTCGAAGACCGTGGAATCAAGGTGGCGCTGCTCGACGGGCCGGACGACTTCGACGGCGCCTGTGCGGCGACCCACGACGAACAGCACGTCCTGATCGCCCTCAACCGGACTCGCCCGGGTGAGCGCATGCGCTTTACCGCTGCGCACGAGCTGGGGCATTGGGTCATGGCCCTGCCGGAGAACATGCCCGAGAAAGAGAAGGAGGCTTGCTGCCATCGTTTTGCCGGCGCCTTCCTGTACCCCAGGGATCAGGTGGTGCTGGATTTTGGTGGCCACCAGCGCTCCCGGGTTCATCCGGTGGAGCTGCTCAACGCCAAGCGGCGCTACGGGGTGTCGATGCAGGTGGCCTTGCGCCGCCTGAAGGATCTTGAATTGCTGAGCGATGCGGGCTACCGGTCGCTTTTCATCCAGTTCAGCAAGCAGGGCTGGCGCTCGGCCGAGCCGGAGCCGATGCGCGCCGAGGAGCCCCGCCGTTTCGAGTCGCTGGTGTTCTGGGGCTTGGCCGAGGATCTCTTCAGTCCGTCTCGCGCCGCCGAGTTTCTGCAGCGGCCGATCGATCAGCTGGAGCCCGCGCTACAGGGATCGACTGTCTCCGCATGAGTCGGGTCTACATCAGCGACACCAATATCTGGATTGATTTCCGCAACGCGGGCTTGCTCGATGAGTTGTTCGAGCTGCCGTTCATCTTCTGCTGTACGGATTTCGTGCTGGATGAGCTGAACAACTTTGATCATGCCGCTTTGCTTGAGCGTGGGTTGCGCGTCGAGCAGATGGACGACACGGCGGTCATCAAGCTGTACGGGTTGATGACCAAGCACAACAACAGCTCCCTCGCGGATGTCTCGTGCTATTTCCTGGCTCAGGAAACAGCACGCCCCTTGTTGACGGGTGACGGCCGGCTCAGGAAGCAGGCGCAGAGGGACGGCCTGGAGGTGCATGGTGCGCTATGGCTGCTGGACCGGCTGGTGGAGCATGCGGTGGTTTCGCCCAAGCGAGCGGCCGATTGTCTCGACAGCATTTTGCTGAAGAATGCTCGTCTGCCCCATGCCGAATGCCAGGCCCGCCTCCAGAAATGGCGTGGGTGAGTCCAGAAGACAAGGCACGGGCGGCTTGTGTCGCTTCAGCCTCTGGCGCCAATTGGCCATTCGCTGTTCGCGAATAGCAAATAACAGATGACCAATACCGAAGGACGGGATGGGGCTGAAACCCCAGGCTCTGTTGGTCTTGCTGAAAGTGGCGGCGCATTCACGCAGCGCCGCGCCGCCCCCGCCTCAACACACAGGCGGGCAGCGCTCCGCCGCCTCGGCCTCCGCCGGGTGGCCCGCGGTTTCGGCTGGGTTTCGGCCATCCGGCTCGAACCTTTCCAGGCGGTAGCCGCTGCCGTAGGCGGAGGCGAGGCGGAAGCCCTGGGCGTCGGTGAGCTGCAGCTTGCGGCGCAGGCGGCTGATGTGGGTGTCGATGGTGCGGGTCGATTGGGTGTGCTGGCCGCGCCAGACGGCGTCGAGCAGGTGGCCCCGCGAGAAGATGCGGCCGAGGTGCTGGAACAGGAAGACGGCCAGCTCGAACTCCTTGTCGGTCAGCATCACCTCGCGGCCGTCGAGGTGGCAGCGGCGGGTTTCGAGGTCGAAGAAGTAGGGCGGGTGATCGAGGCTTGGCTGGTAGCGCAGGGGCTGGCGGCGGCGCAGCACGGCGTCGATCCGGGCGGCGATCTCGCGGTTGCCCACGCCGCGGCGGATGAAGTCGTCGGCGCCGAGGGCCAGGGCGTCGGCGAGCCGGTGTTCGTCGTCGCTGCAGTGGATGAAGATCAGCGCGGTGTCTTCGCCGGCCAGCGTGAACAGGCGGTCGACGAAGGGGCGCATGTCGCTGGCCAGCAGCGTTTCGTCGAGCAGGATCAGGTCGAAGCTCTCCCGGCCGAGCTCCCGCAGCAGGCCCGGACGGGAGTTGTAAACGTGCACGGCGTGCCCCGCGCTACGCAGGGCGGACAGCAGCGCCGACGAGGGGGGCGCGTCGTGGAGCAGGGCGAGGCGTGTAGTGGCCATTCGGGGCGGCGGTTCAGGGCTGGGCGGGCGGCGGGGCCGGCATGCCATCGATGCCTGTCGGGTGTCGTTTGCCGGGCGCAATGTAGCATCCGACATTTGCCGAATATTTCACTCTATTTCAGTGGAACACTGCTGCGACTGCCCGTAATGGGTAGCGTTAGATTGGCGTGTTCGCCTTCGGGGCTAGCGAATTTCGATGGGGATCAGCAGCTGGTAGCCCTTGTTGCGCACGGCCCGGATCAGCTGGGTGTCCGCGTCGGGCGACACCGCCGCCAGCTTGCGGCGCAGGCGGCTCAGCAGCACGCCCAGGTAGCCCTTGTTGAGCGTGCCCTCTTCGCCGGAGCACAGTAGCAGCAGCTCGGCCGAGTCGGCGATGCGGTCGCGGGCCCGCGCCATGCCGGCCAGCACGGCGCATTCGTTGGCCGACAGCTCGGTGCTCGCCCCCCCGGGGCTGGCGATGCTGTGGCGCTGCAGGTCGAGCTGCCAGGCGGCGCTGGGGGGCGGGCGGAGCCGGCGCTGCAGGCTCTGCAGCACGGCCAGCAGCTCCTCGCCGGAGGCGGGCTTGGTGAGGTAGACGTCGGCCCCGGAGGCGTAGCCGCTGATGCGGTCGGCGGGCTCCTTGCGGCCGGTGAGCATCACGATGCCCATCGCCGGGTAGGTGGCCCGCAGCCGGCGCGCCACTTCGAGGCCGCCTTCGCCGGGCAGGTTGAGGTCGAGCACCGTCATGTCGGGCGGGCGGCGCTGGCTGGTCAGCCAGTCGTCGAGGCCCAGGCTGCAATTGACGCCGGCCACCGTGTAATTGTGAAGGGCGAGGAAATGCACCAGCTCCTCGCGGAGAATCCCGTAGTCCTCCACCACCACGATGGAAAGCGGTTCGGCTCGGTTCATTATGCCGCCTCCGGGGTGGGGGCCGGCAGCCAGATGCTGAAGCTCACCCGCCGGTCGCCGTCGGGGCGGTAGTCGGCCTCGCCGCCCTGCAGGCGCAGGAGCTCGCGGGTGAGGTAGAGCCCGAGCCCGGTGCCGCTCACGTCGTGGGCGTTGGCGCCGCGGAAATAGCGCACGAACACCTGCTCGGCGCCGGGCGCGCTGCCGGCTTCAACCTGGTTGTCGACGGTGAGCCGGAAGCCGGCCTGCCCGCCCCGCGGCTCGGCGTCGCAGCGGATGCCGACGGGCGTGCCGGGCACGGCGTACTTGAGGGCGTTGTCGATCAGGTTGCCCAGCGCCACCCCCAGCAGGCGGCGGTCGGCCAGCACGGCGTCGGTGTCGTTGAGCTGGATCGCCAGGCGCGGGCTGTCGGGGCCGCAGACCACGTCCAGGTCGGCGACCACGTCGAGCAGCACGCATTCGGAGAGGTGGATGGACTGCTCGCCCCCGTCGAGCCGTTCGAGCTCGATGCAGCGGTCGACGATGGCGCTCATCGAGTCGGCGGCCCGGCCGATGTTCTCGACGCGCCGGGTGAGCTCCGGCGGCTGGTCGGTGAGCTGCCGCTTGAGCGAGCTGCTGGAGATCTTCACCACCGCCAGGGCCGCCCGCAGCTCGTGGGTCAGCATGTCGATGAAGTTGCTCTGCAGCGTGCGCCGCTGCCGCTCGCGCTGCTCGCTCTCCCGCAGCAGCTCGTCGTCGCGCTCCTTCATGAGGAGCAGGAAGCCGACGGTGCCGACCAGCAGCAGGCTGAACTGGATGATGTAGATGGTCGACTGGATGATGTGGGAGGTCATCGCGGCGATGTTGTCGGCCTGCGCCAGGTAGCTGCGCAGGGCCAGGACCGGGAAGAAGCCGAGGTAGATCAGCGCGGTGAGCTGCTGCAGCCTCGAGCGGCGGCCGGCCGCCAGCAGGCCCACCCCGCCGATGGCATAGATCACCGCCCCGACGGAGCTGGAAATGACCACCAGCATCGTCGGCGTGCTGCCCAGGCTCCAGAACGCCAGGCTGCCCGAGAGGATCCACAGGGCCAGCGGCTTCCCGAGGCGCAGCCGCGACTCGCAGAGGCGCGCCACCGCGAGCATCTCGAGGGCAAAACCCGAGAACAGCAGCGGGTTGCCCAGGTGGGCGGAGACCCACAGCGGTATCTCGCCGCGCAGGCTGATCAGGCCGAAGGCCAGCGACTGGCACAGCCGGCTCGCGACGAACAGGCGCATCGGCACCACGTGGTTGCCGGGGCTCTTGTAGGCAAAGACCATGGCCATCGCGACCAGGTTGCCGATCACCAGCGCGCGCAGCAGGGTCCGGATGTCGAGTTCGAGAAATGCCATGGCGGTCGGATGTGGGGGCGGCCCGGCACGCTACCACATTCCGCCGCCCGCCCCGCCCCGCGCGGGCCGCGGCGGGTGGCCCTCAGCCCACCAGCCGCACCACCAGGCGGTCTTTCCAGGTCAGGCTGCGCCACCACCGCTCGCCCTCGCGCCAGAAGTCGAAGCCGCGCGGGGTGAGGCGGTAGAAGTGGACGCCGTCGCTGTGCTCCCGCTCGGCGATCCATTCGTGGTCGAGGATGTACTGGAACAGGATCGCCACGTGGGGCAGCCCGTCGAGGAAGCTCTGGAAGGAGCTCGGGCCGGTCACCACCAGCGTGTGCCCCCGGGCCAGGGCGCGCAGCATGAGCAGCAACCAGAAACGGTGGGGGATGTCCTTGTCGGTCGGGTCATCGTGGGTCATGGTTGCACCCCGCTCTCGAAGTGTTCGTTCAACGCGGCGGCGCCGCCGCAGGCTGATGGATGTTGTTACGGTCGGCCGCTGCCGGGCTTGACTCCGTAGATACCCTCACTTCCGCTTGACCCGGTCCACCGCAAGGCGGTGGCCGATCTGTGATACAACGCCAGCCAGCCTCAGTTGCCACTGTCTCTTGCCGCTGACTCTTGTCGCCGACCCTCGCCGATGCCGCTTTCCGACCTCCCCGCCCGGGCTGCCCGGCGTCTCGCGCCCCTGCTGGCCCGCCTGCGCCGCCCCACCCGGCGCGGCGTGGCGCTGGCCGTGGCGGCGGGGCCGGCGGCCATACTTCTTTATAGCCTGATCCTGATCCCCTTCACCCCCGGCATCCGCGACATCCGCAAGGCGCGGCTGGAGCAGCCGGCGCGGGTGCTGTCGGCCGACGGCAAGGAGATCGCCGTCTTCAAGTGGGCCAACCGCGAATGGGTGGGGCTGGCCCAGATGGCGCCCTCGGTGAAGGCCGCGCTGATCGCCACCGAGGACCACCGCTTCTACGAACACCACGGCATCGACTTCTACCGCCTCGGCGGCGCCGTGCTGCGCACCTTCTCGGGCGATCGCCAGGGCGGCTCGACGCTTACCCAGCAGCTCGCCCGCAACCTCTACCCCGACGAGATCGGCCGCGCCCCCACGCTGACCCGCAAGCTCAAGGAGGCGATCACCGCGCTGAAGATCGAGGCCGTTTACAGCAAGGACGAGATCCTCGAGACCTACCTCAACACGGTGCCCTTTCTGTACAACGCCTGGGGCATCGAGATGGCGGCGCGCACCTACTTCGACAAGCCGGCGCGCAGCCTCGACGTGCTCGAAAGCGCCACCCTGGTGGGCATGCTGAAGGGCAACAGCTACTACAACCCGGTGCAGAACCCCGAGCGCGCGGTGGCCCGGCGCAACATCGTGCTGGCCCAGATGGCCCGCCGCGGTGAGCTCGACCCGGCCCGCCTGGAAGCCCTGCAGAAGAAGCCGCTGCGCATCGACTTCGAGCGCCAGCTCGAATCCCCCGGGCCGGCGCCGCACTTTGCCCAGCAGCTGCGCCGCTGGCTGATCGCCTGGGCCGACCGCCGCGGCTACAACATCTACACCGACGGCCTGGTGGTGCGCAGCACCCTCGACAGCCGCCTGCAGGCCCAGGCCACCCAGGCCGTGGTGCGTCGTGGCCGGCAGCTGCAAGGCCTCGCCGACGAGGCCTGGCGCAAGGGCTGGGGCGCCAGCCCGGCGCTGGTGGAGGCCTTCATCCGCGAGTCGAAGCCCTATCGCGCCGCCGTCGCCGCCGGCGAGGCGTCCGACGCCGCGCTGAAGCGCCTCGCCGCCGACCCCGCCTTCATCGACGCCCTCCGGCGCGACAAGACCCGGGTGCAGGTGGGTTTCATGGCCCTCGACCCGCGCACGGGCCAGGTGCGCGCCTGGGTGGGCAGCCGCGACTTCGTGCAGGACCCCTTCGACCACGTCCAGCAGGCCCGCCGCCAGCCGGGCTCGACCTTCAAGCCCTTTGTTTACGGCGCGGCCTTCGCCCGGGGCATGACGCCCGCCGACACCCTGGTGGACCAGGAGGTCGAGATCCCGCTGCCCAACGGCGAAACCTGGCGCCCTGGCGACGAGGCGGCTCCCAGCGGCCAGCCGGTGAGCCTGCGCGACGGGCTGGTGTATTCCCGCAACCGCATCACCGCGCAGCTGATGGTCGAGGTCGGCCCGGCCCGGGTGGCCCGCCTGGCCCGCGCGATGGGCGTGCGCCAGAGCCCCCTCGAGGAGGTGCCGTCGCTGGCCCTCGGCACCAGCCCGGTGACGCTCAAGGAGATGGTCGGCGCCTACGGCACGATCGCCAACGGCGGCGGCTACATCGAGCCGCAGCTGGTGACCCGCATCGAGGACAAGGACGGCAACCTGCTGGAAGCCTTCGCCACCCCCGAGCCGGAGGAAGCCCTGGCGCCCGGCCCGGCCTACACCCTGCTCGACGTGATGCGCGGGGTGGTGGACCGCGGCACCGGCAGCGCGATCCGCCGCCAGTTCGGGCTGCGCGCCGACCTCGCCGGCAAGACCGGCACCACCCAGGACAACACCGACGGCTGGTTCATCCTGATGCACCCGCAGCTGGTGGGCGGCGCGTGGGTCGGCTTCAACGACAATCGCGTCACCCTGCGCAGCGACTACTGGGGCCAGGGTGCCCGCAGCGCGCTGCCGGTGGTCGGCGACACCTTCCACTATGCGCTGGCCAACCGGCTCATCGACGC